>DASWMM010000406.1:0-14790 GCA_036399755.1 Allosphingosinicella sp. | reverse complement strand
CTCGGCATGTACGCGCTCCATCGCCAGCCCAAAGTCCTTGCCCTCGCCGGCCCAGCGCGCCGAAAAGATGCCGGGCGCGCCGCCGAGCCCGTCGACGCACAGCCCGCTGTCGTCCGCCAGTGCGGGCAAGCCGCTCAGGTCCGCCGCGAGCCGCGCCTTCAGCTCGGCATTGTCGACGAAGCTGTTGCCGGTCTCCTCGGGCTCCGGCAGGTCGAGGTCGGCAGCCGACACCGGTTCGATGCCATAGGGGCCGAGCAGGGCGGTGATCTCGCGCACCTTGCCCTTGTTGTGGCTGGCGATCACCAGCTTGCCAGCGCCGAGCTTCCTCACCGGCCGGTCGCCCGATCCTGCGCGGCGAAGATTTCCGCGCAACCGATCCGCGCAAGCCGCAGCAGCCGCAGCAGCCCCTCTTCGTCGAAACATTCGCCCTCGGCGCTGATCTGCGCCTCGACGATAGCGCCGTCGCCGGTGAGCACGAAATTGCCGTCGGAGCCGGCGGCCGAATCCTCGGCATAGTCGAGATCGAGCACCGCACCGCCGTCGTGGAAGCCGCAACTCACCGCGCCTACCTTCTGCCGGATCGGGTCGGCCGGGATAGCTTTCGCCTCGAGCAGCTTGTCGACCGCGATCCGCAGCGCCACCCAGGCGCCCGAGATGGAGGCGGTGCGGGTGCCGCCATCGGCCTGAATCACGTCGCAATCGAGCGTGATCTGGCGCTCGCCAAGAGCCTCGAGATCAACGACCGCGCGCAACGATCGGCCGATCAGCCGCTGGATTTCCTGGGTGCGGCCGGATTGCTTGCCCGATGCGGCCTCGCGGCGCCCGCGGGTATGCGTGGCGCGGGGGAGCATGCCGTATTCGGCGGTTACCCAGCCCTTGCCCTTGCCGCGCAGCCAGGGCGGCAGATTGGTCTCGATCGAGGCGGTGCACAGCACCCGCGTGTCGCCGAAGCCGATCAGGCAGCTTCCCTCGGCGTGGCGGGTGAAACCGGCTTCCATGGTGATGGCCCGCATCTCGTCGGGCGCGCGTCCAGAGGGGCGCATAGATTTCCTTTCAATGGCTCGGCGCGGCCTTAGCCAGCGGGGCGGCGAATATCCACTGTCGATGAGGGTTAGGCTCTCCCTCTCCCATTTCGGGAGAGGGAAGGGGCCCGCGGCGCAGCCGTGGGAAGGGTGAGGGAATGCGTACGATGAGGGCTTCAGGCCCTCACCCTCTCACCCGCTTCGCGGGCGGGCCCCTCCCCTCTCCCGAGATGGGAGAGGGGCTTAGATAACGCCTCACCCTTGCCGTCGCACCGCCCGTCGCTCCGGCGTCTTGGCGTCACCTCCAGCCCCACTTCGTTCATCGGGCGTACAGCCGCGAAACGCACCTTGGGAGCACGCCCGGGGGTTGGTCCGGCGTGTGGGATGGGGCAGCAGCTCAAATGACGATGTACGTGTACAGCACGGCCGGAGAGCCGCGCGGCTTTCTGTTTGAAACCACGATCTACGGGCTGGACGGGCTTCCGCTTGGGCGGATTCTCGGCTGCCGGGTGCACCGGTTCGACGGTTCCTATGCCGGCGAATGGTTTCACCAGATGGTGGTCGACAGGCCGAGCGCACGGCCGCGCACCATTCCGCCGATCGCCTCGCCGGCCGCGCGCGACGCAGCGCCGGCATCCGGCTGGCGCCGCGATGTCGCGGAATACGGGCTCTACGCCGACGCGTTCGACCGATTGCTTGCGCCCGGCCTCGCCCAAGCGGCGGAATAGCTTCACGCGCGCCCCGGGGCCGCTTACATAGCGGGCATGTCCACGACGCCGGTCAGCGAGCTAAGCGAACGCGCGCGGGAGGTCTTCCGCCTCCTGGTGGAAGGCTATCTCGGCAGCGGCGCGCCGATCGGCTCGCGCACGCTTTCCCGGCTACCCGGGATCAACCTGTCGCCGGCCTCGATCCGCAACGTGATGTCGGACCTGGAGGAACTCGGCCTGCTCAGCCACCCCCACACCTCGGCCGGGCGGGTGCCGACCGAAACGGGGCTGAGGCTGTTCGTGGATGGCATGATGCAGGCGGCGCAGCCGAGCGCGGAGGAACGCGCCGCGATCGAAACGCGGCTGGAGCGGGGTGGTGGGCCGATCGAGGACGCGCTGACCGCGGCGACCCAGGCGTTGTCCGGGCTGTCGGCCTGCGCCGGCATCGTGCTGGTGCCTAAGCGGGAGCCGGTGCTTCGCCAGCTTGGCTTTGTGCAGCTTTCCGCGACCCAGGCGCTTGCGGTGATGGTCGGCGCCGAGGGCACGGTGGAGAACCGCGTCGTGGACCTGCCGCCGGGCGTTACGCCCTCGGCGCTTGCCGAAGTCGGCAACTATGTCAGCTCGCGCCTGTCCGGCCTCACGCTGCAGGAGGCACGGCAGCGGCTTGGGCGGGAGATGGAGGACGGCAAGGCCGCGCTCGACGTGACGGCCCAGCAGCTCATCGACCGCGGCCTGGCGATCTGGTCGGAGGACGGCGCGCAGCGGCCGGTCCTGATCGTGCGTGGCCAGGCCAACCTCATCGACCAGGCCGCGGCGGCAGACCTGGAGCGGGTGCGGCAGTTGCTGGACGAGCTGGAGGGCAAGGAGGAGATCGTCCGCCTGCTCGACAGCGCTCGGGCGGGGCAGGGCATGAAGATCTTCATCGGATCGGAGAACAAGCTGTTCGCTCTGTCCGGATCGTCGGTTATCGCCGCGCCCTATCGCGGCGCGGACGGCAAGGTGGTCGGCGTGGTGGGGGTTATCGGGCCGACGCGGTTGAACTATGCGCGGGTGGTACCCATGGTAGATTTCACGGCACAGGCACTATCGAGATTGATGGCATGATTGAAGAAAACGAGTTTCAGTTGGACGCTGCGGAAGACGACGATGTGGCCGCGCAAAGCGCTCCCGATCCGCGCGTTGCGGACCTCACCAAGGAGCTGGAAGAAGCGCGCCAGAGCGTACTCTACGCCCAGGCCGAGACCCAGAATGTCCGCCGCCGTCTGGAGCAGGAAAAAATCACCGCCGCGACTTACGCCTCCACCGGCTTCGCGCGCGACATGCTGAGCGTGAAGGACAATCTCGACCGCGCGCTTGCCGCGGTGCCCGAGGACGTGCGCGCGGACGAGCGGGTGAAGAACCTGCTGACCGGCATCGAGGCGACGTCCCGCGAGCTCGACGCGATCTTTGCGCGCAACGGCATCACCAAGGTCGAAGCCATGGGCCTGCCGCTCGACCCCAATCGCCACCAGGCGATGGTGGAAATGCCCTCCGACGCGGAGCCGGGCACGGTCGTCCAGGAGATGCAGGCGGGCTACATGATCAAGGACCGGCTGCTGCGGCCTGCTTTGGTTGGAGTTGCGCGCAAGCCCTAAAAGGCTCGCGGTCGTTCACGTTCGTCACCCCGAACTTGATCCGGGGTCCACCTTCCTCGCTTCCTGGCCTCTCTTCCTGGCGCCGCAGCGAGAAGGTGGATGCGGGATCACGTCCGGAATGACGGGGGCCGTTGCCCTGATGCCGGTTCAGCCGGTTTCAAATATCCTCGTGCATCATGTCGATCTCGCGGACGCGGCGTTTCTCGCGGGCGGCTTCGACGAGGCGGCGCAGGTCTTCGCGGCGTTCCTGGGCTCGTTCGACGTGGCGGATGACGAGCGCGCCGCCGCGGGTGGTTTCGTCGCTCGAGCCGATGCACAGGGTGCCGATGCCGGCCCATTGGTTGACCAGGCTGAAATCGAGGCGGACATCCTTGACGCGGTAGAGCTCGACCTCGTCGATGCTTTTCATGAAGATGCCGCGGCGGACGATCAGCCGGTCTTCGGCGACGCTGAAGCTCGCCGCCATGTTCTCGAACCACTTCCAGAGGATGACGAGCAGCGCCAGGCCGGTCGCGGCGAACGGCCATGGGCCCCATGCGCCGGACGCCGAAGCACCGATCCCGGCCACCGCCATTAACACCGTCGCCCAGCCGGCAAGCGTGCCGCGCAGCCATCCCCAGGTCGAGGAGCGGAATGTATCGGTAGTGTCGGGCATGCTGTTTCCCCCTTTTGCGCCTCTACCGGCTGCCGCCGCCGGCCGCCGGCGCGGCGCCTTTCGGGAGCGGATCCCCCTTTGCAGCCGTAGCACCCGCCGGTGCCGGCATTCCAAGCCCGACCACCGGCGCGCGCTCCAGCCAGTCGGAAGCGGCCGCGCGCACCATCGGGAGCGTCACCGCCTTTATCTGCGCTTCGAAGCCGAGCACATCGTCGAAAACCTCCGGGTGACGCACGGAGCCGGCAACCGTGTTGGCCCATACGGCGTCCGAGGCAAGGCTTTGGCGCATCTGCGCGATCAGCGGCTCCCGGACGCGGTCGATCTCCTCCTGCTCGATCTTGCCGGCGGAAAGGTCGGCGGCGACGTCGCGGATCGTCTTCAGCAATCCGTTCGCTTCACCCGGAGCGCCGTCCACCAACGCGGTCAGAACTCCCTGGTCGGCACCGTCGGGCATCGCGCTCGACACTCCTGGGGCGTAGGTTCGGCCGGTCTCGACGCGCAGGCGCTGGAGCAGGCGCTGCTGGAACACGGCGGCGAGGAGGGTCATCGCATGTTCCTCCGGCCGACGCTGCGGCGAGGCGACCCATAAAGGCCAGACGACCATGATTGCAGCCTTGTCGGCCGGTCCTTGGTGGAATGCGGTAAGCGGCGCCGGACGCTCGTCGGTGAAACGGTGGAAGGGTCCGGGCCCCTGCGGCGGCGTCAGCGGAGCGCGCGGCGGCAATGCTCCAAAGGTGCGAGCCACCATGTTGCGCACCTGTTTTTCCGTCAGGTTGCCGACAATTGTAAGCTCAAGCGGCGCTTCGGTAAGGACCGGTTTGAGCAGTTTGGCCAGGTCCGCGGAGCCGATGGCGCCCCAGGATTCGCGTCGTGGATAAGACTTCTGGTCCGGGAAGAACTTCTCTTCAATGGAGTCGAGCGCGGCAACGGTCGGATCGGCGGCGCCAAGCCGGTAGGCGATATCGAGCCCGGTCGGAATCTTCTCGTCGATCAGCGGACCGAAGCCCGGATCGGTGAGGTAGGCGGCGAGGACCTGCAGTTCCTGCTCCAGGTTGTACGGGTAGGCGCTCGCTCCAATCCCCCAGGAGTCGGTGCCCGGGGAAAGCGTGAACATCCAGGCGTCATGGCCGATTGCCCGCCGGATTCCCTCGTAATCCAGCTTTCCAAGGCCGCCTATCGGCACCATGCTGGCGGCAAGCTGCGTCGGCTGGCGAAGCGCCGGAGTGAGCGCGCGTTGGCCGTTGCCGAGCACGACCCGGATCTGCGCGGGTTCGCTGCTCTCGGTTTTCCGAAAGCTTAGAACCACGCCGTTCTTGAACACAAAGCGCTGAACCCCCGGCACCGGCACCTTGAGGCGTTTTGCGACCTTCCCCTTTTTGCCGAAATCGACATACGGCCATTCCACCGTCTCGGCGTCGGCATAAGCGGCAAGCGGCTTCGCTTTCTCGCTCGCGGTCCAGGCGGCGGCAACCTGTTCGCGGTCTACCGGCTCGGGCGAAACGAGAACAATGGCCGGTCCCGTTCCGGCCCAGTCCGAGGCGATCGCCTGGCGGACGTCGGCGGGGGTCGGCGAACCGACGGCTGTTGCGAGGCTTTCAAGGCGCTTGGCAGGCGCTTCAACGACTGTGCCCGAATTCTCCGCCTCGGCGATCTCATCGGCAAGCGCCGGCGTCTTGCGCGTTCCGCCGCCAATCTCCTCGGTTGTCGCCAGGATCTGCAACTGCTCGACCGCGGACTCGACTTCCTTCACGGTTGGCCCGTCCGTGGCGAGGCGCCGCATCTCGGCTTCAACCGACACAAGGGCGTCCTGCCACTTGCCTTCGGCCGGCACGCCGACGACGCAAGTCGCCTTCGCATCGGGGGTATCGCGTTCCACGATCGCTCCGGCGCCCAGCAGCCCCGAACCGGAACTGTTGGTGCGGTGACCCAGGCGGGCGTTCAAAACTTGAGTCCAAAGTCCGGACAGCGCCTCTCGGCGAAGCCGCTCCATCGACGGCTTGCCATCGATATCCAGGGGAGCCATCCGGCAGGCGGCGACGATCTGAGGCATCGCGGCCGAAGCAAAGGTGAGCGCTTCCGGCGGACGCGGCGGCAAGGCGGCGGCGGCGGCCCGCTTCGGCTTGTCGCCCTCTGCCCGCCAGCTTCCAAAGCTGGCCTGGAGCAGCGTCTTGATCTCCGCCGCGTCGACCGCGCCGGTGACGATCACCGCCGCATTGTCCGGCCGGTACCAGCGGCGGTGAAAGGCCTGCAACGTCTCCGGCCGCGCGGCGGCCAGGCTTTGCGGAGTGCCGCCGGGATCGCGGTCGCCCGAGCGCAGGCCCGCGGCCTGGAAGCGGGTGATCGCCTGGGCCGCATCGTTGGCGGGACCGCTGCGGGTGCGCAGTTCGGCCAACACGACGGCGCGCTCCGCATCCACGGCCGCGGGCGTGAAGACGATCCCGTCGGCCGCGTCGCGCATCCAGCCAAGCACCTGGGCGATCGCCTTCATGTCCTTGTGTGGAAAGTCGATCTTGTACACCGTCGAGGTCATGTCGGTGAAGGCATTCTGGTCGCGGCCCAGGGCGACGCCGAATGCGCCGAGCCGGTTGTCCAGCGTGCCGCCCGGCGCTCCGCGGGTGGAGCGGAACGCCATATGCTCGATGAAGTGGGCGAAGCCGCGTTCGCTCTCTTCCTCGTCAAAGCTGCCCGCCCGAACCACGAGACGCAGCGACACCGCGTCGGCGGGCGTGTTGTTGGCGGCGATGGCGTAGCGAAGGCCGTTGGCCAGGGCTCCGGTCTCGATCGCTGGGTCGGTTTCAAGCTTCGCGTCGGCCGGCAACGGATCGATCGCCAGCACCGGGGTGGCCGCCGCCGTCAGCACTGCCGCGGCGGCAAGCCATTTCACCTTTGCGAGATTCACTAAAACTTCCCCAATTTCCAGACGCGCACCCTAGCCGAAGGAAGAGCGGTGTCGAGCGGCTTTCCCGGATTGCCGTGGAACAACAGGGAAAACGGGCGCTGCCGTGCCTTGCAGCAAGGGTGGTGCTTTGCCGGGCGGGGGATTGCCGCTAATCCGGCCGGCATTCGAAGGAGTTCGCCGATGCCCGAAGCCTATATCGTCGCCGCCGCCCGAACCGCTGGAGGAAGACGGGGCGGAGCCCTCAAGGACTGGCACCCGGCGGACATGGCCGCCGAGGTGCTCGATGCCCTGGTTGCCCGCGCCGGGATCGATCCCGCGTCAGTGGAGGACGTGATCATGGGCTGCGTCGGGCAGGCGGGCGAGCAATCCTTCCACGTCGGGCGCAACGCGGTGCTTGCCTCGTCCTTGCCTCAATCGGTGCCGGCGGTGACCATCGACCGGCAGTGCGGCTCCTCCCAGCAGGCGCTTCAGTTCGCCGCGCAGGCGGTGATGAGCGGCACCCAGGACGTGGTGATCGCAAGCGGCGTCGAATCGATGACCCGTGTCCCGATGGGGCTTCCGTTCACGCTTCCGGCGGAACACGGCATCGGCACCGGGCCGTTCTCCAAGCGCATTCAGGAGAAGTTCGGGGTGGCGATGTTCAGCCAGTTCGTCGGCGCCGAGATGATTGCGGAGAAGCACCAGTTCCGGAAAGAACAGCTCGACGCGTTCGCGCTGGAGAGCCACCGCAAGGCGATCGCTGCCACTGAAGCGGGTGCGTTCGAGGCGGAGATCGTGCCGCTGGCGGTGGTGGATGCGGACGGCATCGAGCGCCTGCACAGCCGCGACGAAGGCATTCGTTATGACGCGACGCTGGAAAGCATCGCCTCGGTGAAGCTGCTCAAGGAGGGCGGCAAGATAAGCGCCGCCAATGCCTCCCAGATATGCGATGGCGCCAGCGGCGTGCTGGTGGTGAGCGAGCGGGCGCTGAAGGAGCATGGCCTGACCCCGCTTGCCCGGGTGGTGAACCTCACCGTCACTGGCGGCGATCCGGTGATCATGCTCGAGGAAGTGATTCCCGCCACTCGCCGGGCGCTTGAGCGCTCCGGCATGACGATCGACGAAATCGACCTGTTCGAGGTCAACGAAGCCTTTGCCCCGGTACCGCTCGCCTGGCTCAAGGAAACGGGGGCGGACCCGGCGCGGCTCAACGTCAACGGCGGCGCTATCGCGCTCGGCCACCCGCTCGGCGCATCCGGCACCAAGCTGATGACGACCTTGCTCTACGCCCTCCAGGCCCGCGGCAAGCGCTTCGGCCTGCAGACGATGTGCGAAGGGGGCGGGCTGGCCAATGTGACGATCATCGAGAACCTGGCCTAGGCGGCGCGCGCTACTCCGGAGCGTCGCCGGGGCGGACGCGGTTGCCCCGGTCCTTGCCGCCCCATTGTTCGTCGCTGTCCTTCCACGCTCGGAAGCTGCAGCCGGTATAGCCGCCGGGGCCCACGGCGGAGCAGCTGTGGATGCCGGTGTCGCCCTGCTCATAGAGGCCGTGGCGTTCGCGTGAGACGCTGTCGTCACCTCCGCCGGCGTCGAAGCGGGGCGGCGGCTCGGGCAGGCGATAGGGGGAGCGGGGCCGTTCGCGCCGGCCGCAGACGACGATCTCCTCGCCGCTGCGGTCGCAGGGCTTGTCGATGATCGGGAGAATGGCCGGCGGGCCGCTGACGGCCTGAGCCCAAGCAGGGAGAGGGCTCACGCCCGCCGCAGCGGCCGTCAGCACCGGCAGTAGAAGATAGCGTCTCCGCTCAAGCCGCATGGGCGCCGCGCCTCCCCACGAGAAGCGCCGAGTGTCGGCACTCGAAGCTGTCGGGAAGATGAACGCGGCCGCTCAAGCAGCCAGCGCTTGCCCTTCGTTCGGCGTCTGGGCGCCGCCCGAGACCAGCCAGAAGTAGTCGGGAGCAACCGAGAAAGCGTTTCGCGCGGCGGCGATCGCATCGGCGACGGCGTCTCCGATCGGACCCGGCGCGGTCCAGCCGCAGCGCGGGCAATCCTCGTCGTTGCGCACCGGCGGGTGAATCCCCCACGGCCTTTCACTCGAACATTGGAATGGCATTTCGCAAACCTCTACGCTGTACAGCCCCCGCTGCGATTACCTGCATAACTATGCACAGTTGTGCATTCAAGAAGGTAACCTCGATCAAGTTCGCACATCCAACCTGTCTGGGCAATGACTGATGTCGCGGCCCCGCTTGCAGGCTAGCCCCGGCAGGCTCTAGGAGCGCCGGCAAGATCCAGGAGTATCGCCATGAAGCTCGACACCACAGTATCCGCCGTCGTCACCGGCGGCGCCTCCGGCCTCGGCGAGGCCACCGCCCGGGCGCTTGCCGCGCGCGGCGTAAAGGTCGCCATATTCGACCGGGATGCCGACAAAGGGGAGCGGGTCGCGTCGGAGATCGGCGGCGTCTTCGCGCAGGTCGACGTTACCTCGGACGAAGCGGCGGATGCCGGCTTCGCAAAGGCCCGGGCCGCGCACGGGCAGGAGCGAATCCTGGTCAACTGCGCCGGGGTCGCCAATGCGATGAAGACGGTGGGCCGCGACAAGGCGACGGGTGAGCCAAAGGCATATCCGATCCACCAGTTCGAGCTCGCCATCCAGATCAATCTGATCGGCACCTTCCGGATGATCTCCAAGTCGGCCTTCGGGATGGTCGGCCTCGATCCGTTGGAGGATGGCGAGCGCGGCCTGATCGTCAACACGGCCTCGGTAGCCGCGCAGGACGGGCAGATCGGCCAGGCGGCCTATTCGGCTTCGAAAGCGGGCGTGCTCGGCATGGCGCTGCCCATCGCCCGCGACCTGATGAACGACGGCATTCGGGTGAACACCATCCTTCCAGGCGTGTTCAAGACGCCGATGGTCGCGATGATGCCGCAGAACGTGCAGTACGCGCTTGGCGCGCAGGTGCCGTTCCCCAAGCGTCTGGGGCAGGCGGATGAATATGCCCGGCTGGCGCTGTTCATGGCGGAGAACCCGTATTTGAACGGCGAATATGTGCGGCTGGACGGCGCGATTCGGATGGCGCCTCGGTAAGGTAAACTCCCTCTCCCCTTGCGGGAGAGGGGCAGGGGAGAGGGGGGCGCTCGGTGCGGCTCGATGCCGCGGCGGGCGCCTTTTTCAAACGGCGCGGGCGCTTGAAAGCACCATAGCGGCATCGAGCCGCGATGGTGCTCCCCCTCTCTCCAAACCTCTCTCCCGCAAGGGGAGAGAGGCTTTAGCTTAGTGCATGTCGTGCATCTCGTGCTTCTCGCCGGCGGCGTCGCGCACCTCCGCGTTCACCGTGACCGGCGCGGCGGTGTTGAAGGAGAAGGTGAGGGGCAGCACAGACCCGGGCTTCACCGCCTTGTTGATTCCGAACAGCATCGCGTGCCTTCCGCCCGGTTCGAACACCAGAGCTCCGCGATAGGGGAAGTCGATTTCCTTGCGTTTCTCCATTCGGGTGACGCCGTTCTTTTCGACGCTTTCGTGAAGCTCGATGCGCCGCACGAGCGGGCTGGTGATGCCGGTGAGGCGCGTGCCCTCGATATTCCCTTCCAGCCGGAAATAGGCCGCGCCGGGCTGGCCCTTGGCGGCGGGGAGCCGCACCCAGACCTCCTTCACGGTCGGATCGCGCGGTCGGCTCCCGCAGCCGCCGAGCAGCAGGGAGACGCCCGCGGCGGCGGCAAGGAAAGTGTGTCGCAATGGCATCGTCTTCATCTGCGGTGTGGCACTAAGGCCGTACGCACTTCTTGTCGCCTCTGAATCGGCCCCTATATCGCTTCCGAAACACTCGCATTGCCCAGTTCCGGGGATGCGGGGAAAAATTTCGTTTGGGGCATAAGAGGTTCGCTCATGGCAAAAGTTATCGGTATTGATCTTGGAACCACCAACAGCTGCGTTTCCGTCATGGAAGGCGGCAAGCCCAAGGTGGTCGAAAATGCGGAAGGCGCGCGCACCACGCCGTCGATCGTCGCCTTCGCCAAGGACGGCGAGCGGCTGGTCGGCCAGCCCGCCAAGCGCCAGGCCGTTACCAATCCCGACAACACCATTTTCGCGGTGAAGCGCCTGATCGGCCGCCGCTTCGACGATCCGATTACCAAGAAGGACACCGAGCTGGTTCCGTACCGGATCGCGCGCGGCCCGAATGGCGATGCCTGGGTCAATGCCGGCGGCAAGGATTACTCGCCGTCTCAGATTTCCGCCTTCACGCTCCAGAAGATGAAGGAAACCGCCGAAGCCTACCTCGGCGAGACGGTCACTCAGGCGGTGATTACCGTTCCCGCGTACTTCAACGACGCGCAGCGCCAGGCGACCAAGGACGCCGGCCAGATCGCCGGCCTTGAAGTGCTGCGCATCATCAACGAGCCGACCGCCGCGGCGCTCGCCTATGGGCTCGAGAAGCAGGACGGCAAAACCATCGCGGTCTACGATCTCGGCGGCGGCACGTTCGACGTGTCGGTGCTGGAAATCGGCGACGGCGTGTTCGAGGTGAAGTCGACCAACGGCGACACCTTCCTCGGCGGCGAGGATTTCGACGCCAAGATCGTCGAATGGCTCGCGGACGAGTTCAAGAAGCAGGAAGGCATCGATCTTCGCGGCGACCGGCTTGCGCTGCAGCGCCTCAAGGAAGCGGCCGAGCGCGCCAAGATCGAGCTCTCCTCCGCCCAGACCACCGAGATCAACCTGCCCTTCATCACCGCCGACGCGACCGGGCCGAAGCACCTCGTCAAGTCGCTGACCCGCGCCGAGCTGGAGCGGCTGGTTGAAGAGCTGATCAAGCGCACGCTTGAGCCCTGCCGCAAGGCGCTGGTCGATGCGGGCGTCAAGGCCGACGACATCTCCGAAGTGGTGCTGGTCGGCGGCATGACGCGCATGCCGCGCGTCCGCCAGATCGTTCAGGATTTCTTCGGCAAGGAGCCGCACACCGGCGTCAACCCGGATGAAGTGGTCGCCATGGGCGCCGCAATCCAGGCCGGCGTGCTGCAGGGCGACGTCAAGGACGTGCTGCTGCTCGACGTGACCCCGCTGTCGCTCGGCATCGAGACCCTGGGCGGCGTCTTCACCCGGATGATCGACCGCAACACGACGATCCCGACCAAGAAGAGCCAGACCTATTCCACCGCCGAGGACAACCAGAATGCGGTGACCATCAAGGTCTTCCAGGGCGAGCGCGAAATGGCCGCGGACAACAAGATCCTCGGCCAGTTCGATCTCGTCGGCATCCCGCCGGCACCGCGCGGCGTGCCGCAGATCGAAGTCACGTTCGACATCGACGCCAACGGCATCGTCAACGTCTCGGCCAAGGATCGCGGCACCGGCAAGGAGCAGCAGATTCGGATCCAGGCGTCGGGCGGCCTGACCGACTCCGACATCGAGAAGATGGTGCAGGAAGCGGAGAGCTTCGCCGAGGAGGACAAGAAGCGCCGCGCGGCGGCCGAGGCGAAGAACAATGCCGAAAGCCTGATCCACACCACCGAGCGCCAGCTCGCCGAGCATGGCGACAAGGTGGATGCGTCGCTCAAGGGTGAAATCCAGTCGGCGATCGACGAAGCCAAGGCTGCCGTCGAGGGCGGCGATCCGGAAGCGATGAACGCCAAGGCCCAGGCGCTTGCCCAGGTGGCGATGAAGCTTGGCCAGGCGATCTACGAGAAGGACCAGGCCGCGGGCGCCGCGGCCGGTGGAGCCGAAGGCGACGCCGCGCAGGGCGCGCAGGCGGGCGGCAGCGACGAGGAAGTCGTCGATGCCGAATTCTCCGAGGTTGACGACGAAAACAAGGCGTAAGCCGAGATGTGGAGGCTCCCGCTCTTCCCGATAAGCTTCGAGGAAGGGCGGGAGCCTCTGCACGTCAGGCGCCGAGGCCCACATGGTTGAAACCGATTATTACGAGCTGCTCCAGGTGGAGCGCGGCGCGGACGAGAAGACTCTCAAGTCCGCTTACCGCCGCATCGCCATGGAATGTCACCCGGACCGCAATCCGGGGTGCAAGGATTCCGAATCCCGCTTCAAGGCGGTGAGCGAGGCCTACGACTGCCTCAAGGATCCGCAGAAGCGCGCTGCGTACGACCGCTTCGGTCATGCCGCGTTCCGCAACGGCGGCGGCGGTAGCGCGGCCGGGGGGGCGCAGGATTTCGGCTCCTTTTCGGACATTTTCGAGAACATCTTCGGCGAGTTCATGCAGGGCCAGCCGGGCGGCGGCCGCTCCAACGCACTGCGCGGATCGGATCTGCGCTACGATCTCGAGATCAGCCTCGACGAGGCTTATGCCGGCAAGGAAGTCGAGCTTCGTATCGACACCAGCGTCAAGTGCGAACCGTGCGACGGCTCGGGCGCCAAGTCCGGGACCGCGGCGCGGACCTGCACCACCTGCAACGGCCGCGGCCAAGTGCGTGCACAGCAGGGCTTCTTCGTGGTTGAGCGGGTCTGCCCCACCTGCCGCGGCATCGGTGAGGTGATCGCCGATCCGTGCGAGCGCTGCCGGGGCGAAGGCCGCGCCGACAAGGTGCGCAGCCTGGAAGTCCGCATTCCGCCCGGGGTCGATGAAGGCACCCGCATCCGCCTCTCCAGCGAAGGCGAAGCCGGCGTGCGGGGCGGGCCGAACGGCGATCTCTATATCTTCGTCCACCTGGCTCGGCATTCCGTGTTCCAGCGCGACGGCAACACCCTCTTCACCCGCTGCCCGGTGAGCTTCACTACCGCCGCGCTGGGCGGCGAGATCGAGATTCCCGGTCTCGACAAGACAGTGCACGAAGTGAAGATCCCGCCGGGCATCCAGTCCGGCAAGCAGCTCCGCATCCGCGGCGCCGGCATGCCGGTGCTGTCGGGCCGCGGCCACGGCGACATGGTTGTGCAGGTGGAGGTGGAAACGCCGACCAGGCTCAACAGCCGCCAGAAGGAACTGCTCGAGGAATTCCGCAAGACCGAGACGGGCGACGAATGCCCGGCGTCGCAGAGCTTCTTCGGCAAGCTCAAGGCCTTGTTCGACGGCTGAGTAGTTCGCCTGGAGGGGGCAGAAGCGTCCGAGCGCCTTCCTTGGCCGCTGCGTTTCGGGATCAGCTCCAACCCCCCTCCCTTGGTGCCTGCGTGATCGGATCAGCAGGTTCGGATGCGAGGGAGGGGCTGGGGGTGGGTGTGCCTTATTTGAGCACGCCGCCTTCCAGAACCCACCCCTAACCTCTCCCTTTCAAGCTCCGGCGCACAACCGGTTTTGCCGAGAGGAGGGAGGGGGATCAGGCGCGCGAGCTGGCGTTCGCTATTCTCCGAACACGCGGCCGAAGATCGTGTCGACGTGCTTCAGGTGATAGCCGAGGTCGAAGCGCTCCTCGATTTGCTCGGGGGAGAGCAGAGCGGTGACTTCCGGGTCCGCCTTGAGCAGTTCCAGCAGCGACAGCGCGCCGTCGCTTTCCCACACCTTCATCGCGTTGCGCTGGACGAGGCGGTAGCTGTCCTCACGGCTCGCGCCCGCCTGGGTGAGGGCGAGCAGCACGCGTTGCGAGTGGACGAGGCCGCCCATGCGGTCGAGGTTCTTCTGCATCCGCTCCGGGTAGATGAGCAGCTTCTCGACCACGCCGGTGAGCCGCGCGAGTGCGAAATCCAGGGTCACCGTCGCGTCCGGGCCAATGTAGCGTTCCACCGACGAGTGGCTGATGTCGCGCTCGTGCCACAGCGCCACGTTCTCCTGCGCCGGGACCACGGCGGAGCGGACGATGCGCGCCAGACCCGTGAGGTTTTCCGACAGGACGGGGTTGCGCTTGTGCGGCATGGCGGACGAGCCCTTTTGGCCGGGGGAGAAGAACTCCTCGGCTTCAAGCACTTCGGTGCGCTGCAGATGGCGGATCTCAACCGCGACGCGCTCGATGGACGACG
>DASWMM010000405.1:0-9064 GCA_036399755.1 Allosphingosinicella sp. | reverse complement strand
AACATAGGTATGAGTGGCTAAAGGCCCGAATGGGGCCGCTTTCAGAACCTACACTGACACCCAACATCGAAAGTCTAGCGGACAACGATGATGTCCGTACCGCAGGGCATGAAGTGGATGAAGCTAAAGAGGCTCTTGAGGTACTGCAAATGCAAGTTCCTTCTAACCGATATGGTTATAGAATTATCGAAGGATTGATCGATTTTGTTCGCATTTCGCCGCCTGTGATTATAGGAGCATTAGCACTCTGGAATGGTTTGCTTTAGTGCCAGTTTATCCCCGTATAGATGCTGACGATTACTGATGTTTTTCGATGTCAGTTTTGTAGTGTTAGCAGTCGGATCAATGTAGTCGATGCTCATGTGCCTGGTCTACCGGCGGATTTGCACGCCCGCGAGTTTACCAGCGCAGCGCGTGATCGCCCCCCTTGCCCCCTCTCTCCCCTGCCTATATACGCCCCCCGTCCAGCGGGTGCCCCTAAGGCGCTCGCGGGGGCTCAGCTTTCGGGTAAGCGCGTGGGGCAGGTGCCAAGGGGTGCCGTCCTGACGCGCCCTTTTGGCTTATGTGCCTCCTTCGCGCTCCCCAAGGGAACGCCCGCACGGACAGCCGCGTCGGCATGGGGTCGCCGCGGCAGTCGGGTGCACAAGACCGTGGGAGACAACCCGCGGCCGGCAAAACAGTTAATGAGGAACACCACACACATGGCAACAACGGCAATGCCGAGCCGCGATGATTTCGCGGCCATGCTCAACGAATCCCTCGGCGGGGAAAATGAAAGCTTCGAGGGCCGCGTCGTCACCGGAACGGTGACCGCGATCGAAAACGACCTCGCCGTCATCGACGTCGGCCTCAAATCCGAAGGCCGCGTGCCGCTTCGCGAATTCGCGGCGCCGGGCCAGAAGGCCGAGATCGCCGTCGGCGACAAGGTCGAAGTCTATGTCGACCGGGTCGAGAACCACCAGGGCGAAGCGATGCTGTCGCGTGACCGCGCACGCCGCGAAGCCGCCTGGGACAAGCTTGAAACCGAATTCACCGCCGGCAACCGCGTCGACGGCGTGATCTTCGGCCGCGTCAAGGGCGGCTTCACCGTCGACCTCGGCGGCGCCGTGGCGTTCCTGCCCGGCAGCCAGGTCGACATCCGACCGGTGCGCGACGTTACCCCGCTGATGGACCAGCCGATGCCGTTCCAGATCCTCAAGATGGATCGCCGCCGCGGCAACATCGTCGTGTCGCGCCGCGCCATTCTGGAAGAAACCCGCGCCGAGCAGCGTTCGGGCCTGATCCTGAGCCTCGCCGAGGGCCAGGTGGTGGACGGCGTCGTCAAGAACATCACCGATTACGGCGCCTTCGTGGACCTGGGCGGCATCGACGGCCTGCTCCACGTCACCGACATCTCCTACAAGCGGGTCAACCACCCGTCGGAAGTGATCAACATCGGCGACACGGTGAAGGTGCAGATCATCCGCATCAACCGCGAGACGCAGCGCATCAGCCTCGGCATGAAGCAGCTCGAGGCCGATCCCTGGGAAGGCGCCGCCGCCAAGTATCCGGTGGACGGCGTGTTCAAGGGCCGCGTCACCAACATCACCGAATATGGTGCGTTCGTTGAGCTCGAGGCCGGCATCGAGGGCCTGGTCCACGTGTCCGAAATGAGCTGGACCAAGAAGAACGTCCACCCGGGCAAGATCGTCTCGACGTCGCAGGAAGTCGATGTGTCGGTGCTCGAGGTCGATGAGGACAAGCGCCGCATCAGCCTTGGCCTCAAGCAGGCGCAGGCCAATCCGTGGCAGGCATTCGCCGATTCGAACCCGGTCGGCACCGAGCTCGAGGGCGAAGTGAAGAACGCCACCGAATTCGGCCTGTTCATTGGCCTGGACGGCGACGTCGACGGCATGGTCCACATGTCCGACATCGCCTGGGGCATCACCGGCGAGGACGCGCTCAACCTGCACCGCAAGGGCGAGATGGTGAAGGCGGTCGTGCTCGACGTGGATGTCGAGAAAGAGCGCATCAGCCTCGGCATGAAGCAGCTTGAGCGTGGCGGAGTCGCCAAGGGCGGCGCCGGTGCGTCGGGCGGCGTCAACAAGAATGAGACGGTCACCGTGACCGTGCTCGAGGTTCGCGACGGCGGGCTTGAAGTGCAGGTCGGCGACGACGGCGCGACGGGCTTCATCAAGCGCACCGACCTTGGCCGCGACCGCGACGAGCAGCGCCCCGAGCGCTTCCAGGTCGGCCAGAAGTTCGACGCCCTTGTGATCGGCTTCGATCGGTCCAAGAAGCCGAACTTCTCGATCAAGGCGCTGCAGATCTCGGAAGAGAAGCAGGCCGTTGCGCAATACGGTTCGTCCGACTCGGGCGCGAGCCTGGGCGACATCCTCGGCGAGGCCCTCAAGGCCAAGCAGGACCGCTAAGGAAAGAGGGCGGGCGCCGGTTGCGGTGCCCGCCTTTGCCTTTGCCCGCGGACGATAGGCAAGGCCCCGGAAACGGGGCTTATTTTATGTGCGGCGCCCGACCTGTGTTATTGCGTTTCCCTTGAACATGCTGTTTAACCTAGGATAGCGGGTCGCGGCCGGGGGGCATGCGGCGCCGCGCGACCGTTTACTCATTTGGGGGAAAGCCCGTGATCCGTTCCGAGCTGGTCCAGAAACTCTGCGAAGACCATCCCGATTTGACGGGCAAGGAAATCGAGCGCGTCGTCGGCTCGTTCTTCGATTCGGTGATCGACCAGCTCCAGGGCGGCGGGCGCGTCGAGCTGCGCGGCTTTGGCGCTTTTTCCACCCGCGAGCGTGAGGCGCGCAAGGGCCGCAACCCGCGCACCGGCGACCAGGTCGAGGTGGACGCCAAGCGCGTGCCCTACTTCAAACCGGGCAAGGAAATGCGCGAGCGGCTGAACCTCGGCCAGGTTACCGCCGACTAAGCGCCGGGGGCCGCGGCCCCTTCTCAACACAAAGCGCTTGCTTCGCTGCCGCGCATCGCGGCAGACCGCCGGACGTGCGGACGTGGCGGAACCGGTAGACGCCGGAGACTTAAAATCTTCTGCCCTTCGGGGCGTGCGGGTTCGAGTCCCGCCGTCCGCACCAGCCGCTGAGGCTTTCGCGCAATATCGCTCGCTAAGCCGGTGCGGCGGCGGAACTAATCTGCGCCGCGCACCTTCCTTCTACATGGCTTCTTCCGACGAGCGCTGGACCCGCGCAATGCGTGCGCGCGACTATCCGGCGGCGTGGCGGGTGTCGGCGGACGCGCTTGCGGGACGGGACCCGGCGACGCGGGACGACCCTGCTTTGCCTTATCACCTGCGCTGGGTGTGGGATGGGCGGCCGGTGGGTGGGCGGCATGTGCTGGTGCGCTGCTACCATGGCTTGGGCGATACGATCCAGTTCGCGCGGTACCTGCCGCTGCTCGCCGCCCGGGCCGCTTCGGTCACGCTTGAGGGGCCGCCGCGGCTTAGCGCGCTGCTCAGCCAGGTACCCGGCGTGGACCGCTTCGTGCCCTTCGATCCCGCGCATCCCTTGCCGCCGTCCGAGTGCGACCTTGAGATCATGGATCTGGCCTTTGCGCTGCGCACCGCGCCCGCGCAGGTGCCGCCGCCGTACCTGCACGCCGCGCCGGCGCCGCTGCCGGAGGGGACCGTTGCCTTGTGCTGGGAGGCTGGCGATTGGGACCCGGCGCGCTGCGTCCCGCCTGAGCTGCTCGCCGGGCTGTGCGCGACGCGCCCCTGCCTGTCGCTTGTGCCGGGGCCGACCGCCCTGCCCGTACTGAACCCGGACGGGTGCCCGTTCGATATGGACCTGACCGCGGCGTGGGTGGCCGGAGCCTCGCTGGTGATCACCGTCGATACAATGATCGCCCACCTTGCCGGGGCGATGAACAGGCCGACCTGGCTGCTGCTCAAACACGATCCGGACTGGCGCTGGGCACCTGAAAGGGGCGGAAGCGACTGGTACCCTTCCATGCGTCTGTACGCGCAGGAGCGTCCCGGCGACTGGAACGGCGTGATCGCCCGGGTGGCCGAGGATCTTCGCGCCGCTCCCCTCCCCCGCACTTTGGAAAGCGTTCGATGACGTTTGCGCAAGCCACTCCCAACGTTCCCGTCTCGTGGGGCGAGTTGCTCGACAAGATCGCCATCCTGGAGATCAAGGAAGAGCGGATCGCGGACCCCGCCGCGCGCTCCAACGTGCGGCGCGAACTGGGCCTGCTGCGGGATATCGCCGCGCCGGCGCTCGACGAGCCTGCCGCCACCCGGCTGCTGGCAACATTACGGCGGATCAACGAACGGCTGTGGGACATCGAGGACGATATAAGGGGCAAGGAAGCGCAGGCGGATTTCGGGCCGGATTTCATCGCCCTCGCCCGCGCCGTGTACAAAACCAACGACCAGCGCGCGGCGCTGAAGAAGGAGCTGAACGGCCTGCTCAACTCCGAACTTGTCGAGGAGAAGAGCTACGCCCCGTCCGCCTTCTTCACCCAGGAGGGTCGCTAGAACGAACGGGCGGGTTCTCGACTTCGCTCGAACCAAGCGGGTCTTTTCAGCCTCTGAACCAAGGGGCGGGGACCTGCGCCAAGTCGTCCCCGAACGCCGCTTGTGTCGAGCGAAGTCGAGACACCCCCCTTCAACCTAGCGCTGGCTTTCGCTCGGGAGCGGTTCTCGACTTCGCTCGAACCGAGCGAATTTTTTCGTCGCGGCAGGGGCCACCACCACGCGGCCGGGACAGGTACCTCGGAGAGCGGCCTTGGCCCCGCCGTGCGGAACCCCCTAACCAAGCGCCGCCGGGTTCGCTAGATGCAGGGGCATGAGAGCCGGCCCCCGCCTCCTCGCCTCCCTGCTCGCCGCCGCGGCGCTGCCCGCGCTTGCCGGCTGCCGCAAGCCGGAGACCGGCCCGGTGGACGTGGTTGCGATCGGCGGACCGCCGCAACTCGTCAATCCCAATCGCGTGCCGCTCGATGCCGGAACCGGATTTCTCCTGTCGGCCGCGGCGCAGGGCCTGGTGCGCTTCGATGCGGCGGGCGAGATCGAGCCCGCTCTGGCGCAGCGCTGGACCGTTTCGGACGACGGCCTGCGCTACACATTTCGCCTGGCGCGCCTGCAATGGCCGGCCGGCGGGCGGATCACCGCTTCCCAGGTGGTGCCAAGGCTGCGCGCGGCGGCGAGCGCATCGAGCCTCAACCCGGTGAAGCCGATCCTGGGCGCGATCCAGGAGATCGAGGCGATGACCGACGAGGTGCTGGAAATCACCTTGAAGTCGCCGCGCCCCGGTTTTCTCCAGCTCCTCGCCCAGCCCGAAATGGCGGTGCTGCGCAAGGACAGCGGATCGGGGCCGTATCAAGTGTTCCCCGTCGAAAGCGGCGGAATCGAGCTTCGCCTTCCGCCACGAAATGAGGAGGACGAGGACGAGCAACCCGCGCCCGAGCCGCCGTTGATCCTGCACGGCGCGCGCGCGGCAATGGCGGTGGTCCGCTTTATGGACGGCAATGCGGATCTGGTGATTGGCGGGACGGTCGCCGACCTGCCGATCGCGCAGGCGGGCGGCGCGCCGGCCAACAGCCTGGTGTTCGATCCGGTGGGCGGGCTGTTCGGGCTTTCCTTCGGCAGCGTGGAGGGCGTGCTCGGGCAGGCGGAAGCACGGCAGGCGCTGGCCATGGCGATCGACCGGGCGGCCCTCGTCTCCGCATTGCGGGTGCCCGCCCTTCAGCCGCGCGAGACGATCCTTACCCCCGGCACCGAAGGCATCGCCCAGGCCGCGGCGCCCGGCTGGACGGCGCTGCCCTTTGCCCAGCGCAGGGCGCTTGCCGCTTCCACCCTTTCCCGCCTTTCGCCCGAGCGGCTGCGCCTGCGCGTGGCCCTGCCCGAAGGGCCCGGCTGGCGGCTGGTCTTCGCTTTCCTGCGCCGCGATTGGGCGGCCGTGGGCGTGGATGCGGTCCGGGTCGCCGCCGATGCGCCCGCCGAGCTGCGCCTGATCGACGAGGTCGCGCCGGTGACCCTGGCAAGCTGGTACCTGCGCCATTTCGCCTGCAACGCAAGCCGGGTGTGCGACGCGGCTGCCGACGTGCTGCTCGCCAACGCGCGCGTCGCTCCGACGCCCGGCGAGCGCAGGGCGCTGCTCGGGGCGGCAGACCGGATCATTACGGACGCGGCGCCGTTCATCCCCCTGGCGGCGCCCGTGCGCTGGTCGCTGGTGACGCAGCGGCTGACCGGCTTCCGCCCCAACCGCTTCGGCCGCCACTCGGCCGGCGAGCTTATCCGCCGGACGCCCTAGGAGAGACCATGACCGACCGCCGCGAACAGTTCGAACGCATGGCCGCCCAATTGCCCATCGGCCGCGACCCCGTGTCGGTGCGGCGCAGGCTGGAGGCGATGGAAGCGCTGCTGGAGCGCGCTTTCGTGGTTCCCGGCACGAATTACCGCGTCGGGCTCGATGCCGTCGTGGGCCTGGTGCCAGTCCTCGGCGATCTCGTCACCACCGCAATGGGCGCCTGGCTGGTGTGGGAAGCGCGCAACCTTGGCATGTCCAAGTTCCACCTGCTGCGGATGGGCGGCAACGTCGCGGTGGACACGGTCATCGGCGCGGTGCCGCTGCTCGGCGACGCATTCGATTTCGTGTTCCGCTCCAACACCCGCAACATCCGAATCCTGAAGCGCTGGATGGACAAGCACCACCCCCAGACCGAAGTGATCGAAGGCGAAGTGATCGGCCGCCCTTAGGCGCTTGCGAAGTCGAAACCGAGGTCGGCGGCGGGCGCGGATTGGGTGATCCGGCCGACGGAGAGGTAAGTCACACCGGTCTCGGCTTTGGCGCGGATGGTGCCGAGGTTGATGCCGCCGCTGGCTTCGGTAGGCACGCGGCCGGCGACGATCCGAACCGCTTCACGCAGGGTGTCCGGCTCCATGTTGTCGAGAAGCAGGTGGCTTGCGCCCGCGGCCAGCGCCGGCTCGATCTGGTCGAGCCGGTCGACTTCGACGATCACCGAGGAGATGCCGGCGTCCACGGCGCGGCGTACCGCTTCGCCGATCCCGCCCGCGACGGCGTCATGATTGTCCTTGATCATCGCCGCGTCCCACAGACCCATGCGGTGGTTCCGCGCGCCGCCCATCCGCGTCGCGTATTTCTCGAGCAGGCGAAGGCCGGGAATGGTCTTGCGGGTGTCGAGCAGGATCGCGCCGGTCCCGGCGATGGCATCGACATAGGCCCGGGTCAGGGTGGCGATACCGGACAGGTGCTGCACGGTGTTGAGCGCCGAGCGCTCGGCGGTGAGCAGAGCCCGTGCCTTGCCGTGGAGGCGCAACACGTCGGCGCCGGGCTCCACCGCCTGTCCGTCCTCGGCAAGCCTCTCGATCTCCACCTCTGGGTCGAGCGCGCGAAAGAACGCTTCGGCGATCGGCAGGCCCGCCACGACGATGGCATCGCGGCTGTCCATCACGCCGCGGAACCGCGCTTCGGCGGGGATCACGGCCGCGGAGGTGATGTCGCCGCCTTCGCCCAAATCCTCCGCCAAGGTGGCGCGCACAAACCATTCGGGATCGAAGCCGGGAAGGGTGAAAGCCATGAACCGCCGGTTAGTCGTGCGGGCGCGGTGAGACAAGACACGCATCCGGAACGTTACGATTCCGTCCGGGCCGGGTAAGCGCGCGGCCTGTGCTCTCGCAGTCGGGGCGCAGATTATTTCTTGGCCAGCCTTCCGCTGATCCAGAACTCGCCTTCAAGGTGGCCGCCCACCCGCGGAGGCGCTTTCACCATCGCCGGATCGGCGACGACGTTGATCCGTGCGCCACCAAAGGTTTCAACAAGCATCCACCAGTAGCTGCCTTTGCCCGTGCCGTTCTGCCGGAGCGCCGCTTTCAATATCTTGCCGGCAAAGGCGGCATGGGCGGTGGGGCCCTCCTCGTCTTTGGCTCCGCCGGCGAACATGCCGGAGGGGATGAAGTGATCGGCCGAGAACTTGATCTCGCGGCCCGACTGGCTTGCATAATAGGCCGCTTCGCTCTCGTGCAGGGTCAGCGCATCGGCAAAGGCGGTGAGATCGACGGTGAGCTTTGCATCGGGGGTGAAGCGGGGCAATTCCCGCGGATCGGCAAGGTCGACTACGAACGGCACTTTCTCAGCCCCGAAGCGGACCAGGATTGCGTTTTCGAACGGCTTCCACTGCACCGGGGAAACGTCTGCGCTCACCACGACATCGGTGGTGCCTTCGCCGCGCAAGGCGGGGTTTACCGCCGCCATCTCCATCTGGCCGTCCGCGCCTTTCTTCAGGCCGATCCAAATCTGCGCGCCGCTCGCGTCCTCGACGATGCAGAGATAATCGTTCTTCTTGAGCTGGAAGGGTGTGCACTGCTCCGAATAGGCCATGATGTCGTCGCTCATGGCCTGCGCATCCTGTTCGCTGACGGCAAAGCCGATCATCGAAAAGTGCGAAGCGAGAAGTGCGGCCGATACCCAGCCCACCTAGGAGGCCCTGAACACCGGCCGGCCGACGTCGCCTTTGCCGACCGTGTTGCCGGCCATGGCCAGCATGCGGTCGAGCGAGGTCTTGGCGGCGAGGCGGAGGTTCTCCTCGATGCGGACCTGCGGGGTGAGGTCGCGAAGCCCCAGGTAGAGCTTCTCCATCGTGTTGAGCGCCATGTAGGGGCACATGTTGCAGTTGCAGTTGCCGTCCGCGCCCGGCGCGCCGATGAAGGTCTTGCCCGGCGCCGCTTTCTCCATCTGGTGGATGATGTGCGGCTCGGTGGCGACGATCATCGTGTCGGACGGGTTGGACAAAGCGAAATCGAGGATCGCGCGGGTCGAGCCGACCTGGTCGGCATGGTCAAGGATGTGCGGCGGGCATTCCGGGTGGGCGAGGATCGGGGCGCCGGGGTGCCTGGCCTTGAGCTTGAGCAGTTCGGTCTCCGAGAACGCCTCGTGGACGATGCACACGCCTGGCCAGAGCAGCATGTCGCGGCCGGTCTTGCGCTTGAGGTAGCCGCCGAGGTTCTTGTCCGGGCCGAAGATGATCTTCTGGTCCTGCGGGATTTGCTTGAGGATCGCGTCCGCCGAGCTCGACGTCACGATGATGTCGCTGAGCGCCTTCA
>DASWMM010000404.1:0-12660 GCA_036399755.1 Allosphingosinicella sp. | reverse complement strand
GTCGCCGTTCGAATCGCGCAGCAGGGTTATCCGGTTGCTCGGCCCCGGCGCCTGGCCGCTTTGGCTCTGCCCATGGGCGCGCGCCATGATCAATCCGCGGATCGGGTCCTTGGGCCGCTGCACCGGCTCGCTCCGCTCGTTCTTGGATTCAACGATCAGCACGTCGCCATTGGGAAGCGCCAGCACGTTGCGCGGATTGGAAAGTCCGGTGGCGATCGCCTCGATCTTGAAGCCGGCCGGCACGGTCGGCGTCTCGCCCGCCGCCCAGCCGGTCACCGGATAAACGCCGACATCGGCGATCAACTGCTCGCTGGGCTCCGGCAGCAGCGGGTTCGGGCCATATTGGCTGTCGGGATCGATCTCCTGATTGCTGCCGCAGGCGGCGAGCGGGAGCAGGGCCAAAGCGAAGGCAAGCTTGCGGGTCATCGCGGATCTCCAGCCAAGGCGCGGCGTGCGGATTGCCAGAACCATCCGGCGAGAAGGGCGAGCACAGCGGCGATCGCGGACAGGGTGATCCCGGTCGGCACCACCGCCGTCCAGCCGTCGCGTGCATGAATGAAGGAGTTGAACACCTCGACCACCCAGGCCGCCAGCAGCAGCACGAAATGGATGGCCAGCGCGCCCCGCCGCCCCGATCCGGCGCGAAACAGCTCGGCGATCAGCAACACGCCGGCAATCCCGCCTGCCACCAGCCCGGCAAGCAGCAGCCAGCTCGAAAAATTCAGCCACATCATGTCGGGGGCACTGGCATAAGCGGCGTCGGTGAGGAGCGCGCCGACGAAGCACACGATCGGCACCGGCAGGAGCGCGGAATAAAGGGGGTGATCGCCTATCGAAAGCGGCGCTCGGGCGGGGCGTGCCGTGCTGTGGGCCAATGTCTGTGATCCTTCCCGGTCAGTCAAGAGGAGTACGAGCGGCAAAGGCCGGCGGTTCCGGCGCGGCGGTGTCAGGCCAGCGAAGGCCGCGTCGAGGGTGGCTTGGGGGAGGTGGTGCCGGGTAACGGACTCGAACCGTTGGCCTACTGATTACAAATCAGTTGCTCTACCAACTGAGCTAACCCGGCGTTTCGCCCGAATGCCGCAAGTGCGGCGCAAGGTCCAGCCCTCCGCCGCGTCATCACAGCACGCCAAAGGTCCACCCTTCGGTGCGGGCCAGCTCCGGCGTCAGGCCTTTGGGGGCGAATGCGCCGGGATCGGCGGCAAGCGCGCGCATTCCCGCGGCGGTGACGAGTGCGTCGCTCTGGTGGTCGTCCGGCTCGAACGGCAGCCGGGCGGGCGCGCTGCCCAGCGCCTCGAGCGCCCCGTCGAGCGCCGCCGAAGACCGTATCTTGGTCCCCGAAAGCCCCGCCCGGCGAAGATAGATGCGGGTGTAGATTTCGACGACTGCACTTCCCCCGTCGCCGGGCAGGGGGTCCATCGGCCAAACCGCCACCTTGCCCGCCAGACGGTGAAGCAGCCGCATGCCCGAAAAGCTCGCTTTCGCCACCTGCGCCGCGCCGATCGCGTCATAGGCGCTGGCCGTCTTGCGCCCGCCTTGCGCGTTCAGGCTTGCGTCGCACTGGCGAAAGCGCACGAAATCCGCCTTCACCCCGTCGGCGATTCCAAAATAGAAATGGCGCCGATGGGCCTGCTCAAGGAAGCTTGCCGCGCCCAGATCCTCATCTTCGCAGCGGCTCTCCACATAGGCCCAGAACGCCCGCGCGGTAGCCGGCACCCCTGGCTCCCCAGGCAGATATTCCCCCCGCTCGGCGATCGGCGGCGCGAAGCTGAAGTCGAACCCGAACAGGGTAGGGGCCTCGTCCGCCGCCGCGACCAGCCACTCCAGCACCTCGCCGCGCGACCAGACATGCTCCGGCCGGACAAGCCGGGGCGCCGCCGTACCGGCCTCAGCCAGCGCGACGGCGATCCCCTTGTGCTTCTTCCCCTTGGCGCCGGACCAGTCGATCGCGGCGAAGCGGGCGAACGGCGTCACACCAGCGGCGGCAGGTCACCCGGAGCGCTGCCGACCGGCGGCGTTACAGGCGGAGCCGGAGGAGCCGGAGGAGTGGGCGGTGCCGGAGGGGCGGGCATGCGATTGGCGTCCGTCCAGCGTTCCAGCAGCTTGTGCGCCGTAGGCCGTCCGCCGAGCCCGAAGGCCAGGGCGCAGGCCACCGCCGCCGATCCGATGATCGACGCAAAGGCGATGATCACGATCTCGTTGGCAAGCCCCATGAACCTGAGGCCAATGGCTACGGAGAGCGCAATCATCGCCCAGCGCAGGATTGTCGGCAGCCAACCGCTATCGGCGGCGCTGCCGACTAGGCTGGAAACAAGCCGCGCAATCGCCACGCCAGCCAGAATGATCACCGTGCCGAAGATCACCTGGCCACCCAACTCCAAGATTTGCGCAAGCATCGCTGCAATCAGCGGCGAATTAAGCCGCTCAACCGCCGGCACGGCAAAGCCGAGTATGATGGCGATCA
Organism: Allosphingosinicella sp.; assembly: GCA_036399755.1. Lineage (GTDB taxonomy): Bacteria > Pseudomonadota > Alphaproteobacteria > Sphingomonadales > Sphingomonadaceae > Allosphingosinicella. Next base: position 10,199 of record DASWMM010000404.1, on the reverse strand, counting down.
TGGCGATGGTGCCGACAGTACGCGACGGGTTCACGCGTTCGGACGAAATGCCAAGCGCGGCAACGCTGTTGTCAAACCCCATGGATGGCAGGAGCTGCTCGATGGCACCTTTAGCGAGCTTGCCGACCACGTAGCCGATGCCAAGCAGCAGCAGCGCGGCGAGTACGTTGGGGATGGCGTTCAAGATGGTCTGCAGCATCTGCGTCGCCGGGCGCGAGATCGCCTCGATCTTCAGTGCATCCAGGGCCGAGATCGTCACCGGGATCATGATCAGAAAGAACACGACCATGCCGACCGAGCGGCTGATCGACGTCTTGCCGCCGCCGCTCACCGACGGCGGTGCGCCCGCGACGCCAGCGGGCACGGTTCCGGCCCCTTCCGAAATGCCGGTTTTGCGCAGCCAGCCGTCGGCGTTGGCGGCAAGCAAGGCGCCTTCCACCAGCCGCCGCACGATGCGCGCGACGATCAGGCCGATGAAGAAGATCAGGCCTGCACCGACCACGTTGGGAATGAAGGACAGAGCGTTGGTGGTGAGCTGGCGCACCGGGTCGAGCACCTGGCCCAAGTTCAGCGGCTGCAGCGCAAGCATGATGCCGATGAGGAGGATCAGCCAGAAGGCGATGTCGCCGATCAGGCTGCCCAGCGTCTTGCCGGGCTCCGTTTCATAATGTTTGCGCAGCGCCGGCACCTTGTCGACGGCCTTTGCGATCGCCCATTTGGCCGCCCGGGCAAGCAGCCATGCAATGATCAGGATGGCGATGGCACCGACGATGCGGGGCGCCCATGTCATGAATTCGCTCTGCCAGTGACTGGCGTCGCCGTTGTTCCGGTACATAGGCGCAATCCCCTGCTGTTTTCGCGATCTGTGCCGCTGCCTTCACAATTCGCAGCATCGGCAAGCGGTTCCGCCGCCCCGGGCAAGGGACGGCGCGGGATTGCGCCTGCGGGGACCGCTCACCTATGGGGGCACCAGATGGGGACATTGCGCAACTTCCGCGGCCTGGCCGGCAACGGCGTTTGGGCCGGCCTGGCGCGAGTCGCGCGGGCGGGCGAATGGTGGGAATATAAGCTCGTCCCGATTTTCGCGATGTTCTACGCCACCGCCCTGGTCGCGGACCTGCCGCTCCACAGCCTGTGGAAACCGGCTCTGCTGCTGCTCCTCGCGGTTGGGGCCGGCGCGGTCTACGTCAGCGTCCTCAACGACGTCGCCGACCGCCATGAGGACATCGCCGCGGGCAAGCACAACCGCGTGGTCGGGCGCTCCCCCGCCTTTGTCGCCCTGCTGCTCGCCGTGCCGATCGCGGTCGGCCTCGCGGTGGCGTGGAACTGGCGCGACGATCCGTTGCGGCTCTACCCTTACCTCGCGGCGTGGACGGCCTTTACGCTCTATTCGCTGCCCCCCTTTCGCCTCAAGGCGCGGGGAGCCGCCGGCGTGCTCGCCGATGCCTGCGGAGCGCACCTGTTCCCGACGCTTGTCGCGGTCGCCATCGTGCTGCGCTTCGGCGGCGTTGCCCCCAATCCGATCTGGCTTGCCGCGACCAGCCTGTGGGCGTTCGCCTACGGCCTGCGCGGGATCCTGTGGCACCAGTTGCTGGATGCGGACGCCGACCGTGTGGCGTCGGTCAGCACCTTCGTGCAGCGCAGCGGCCGCGACCGCGCGGTGGCGCTCGCCCGCTGGGTGATCTTCCCGGTTGAGCTGTGCGCGTTCTCCGTGGTGCTGTCCCAGATGCCGAGCTGGCTGCCGCTCCTGTTCCTGTTCTTCTACGTGCTGCTGGTCAGGAAAAAGCTTCACGTTTTCGTGATGCAGGCGGTGATCGTCGAACCGAGGCCGCGCTACCTCATCATCCTTCACGAATATTACGACCTGTTTCTGCCGCTGTCGCTGCTCCTTGCCAGCAGCTTGCGCTGGCAGCTCGACCTCGCCGCCCTGTTCATCCACTTCCTCTTATTTCCCCGCCGCCTCCTCCACACCGCCCGCGATCTTTGGAAGCTGCGGCCGTTCTGAGCACCCGCCGATCAGTCCCAGTCGATGTCGATGTTCACCAACTGGTTCAGCGCCGCCTTGAAATTGCCCTGCGCTGATGGCGGCTCGCGGACCAGCAGCGGCTCGGGCGCGTCGTATATGCCGAGCGTGGCGAGCGCCTGTCCGCTCGCCGCGTCGAGGATACCGGCCCGCATCACATAACGCCCACCGACCAGCGGCAGCTTCGGCACCGTGCAGGTGAACACCCCCTCGCCCGGCACAATCCGGCGCGGCCGGATGTCGGTGTCGCCGGCGATGCAGACCCATTGGTCGTTGCTCCAGATGCTGAAGCCCCAGATCACGTCGAGCGGCTCCGCCGCGCGGTAGCGCACGCTTACCCGCATCGCGCCGCCCGATCGGATCTCGTCGCCCTCCCCCGGCGCCGCCTCGATGCCTGTGACGGCCACCGATCCGGCGCTGGTCAGCGACCGCGCACCGCGCGGCTCGGCCAGCGCACGGCGCTCGAAGGAATGGCCGAGCGTATCGACAGCGCTGCCCTCGAACACGATCCTGCCGCGATCCAGCAGCAGCCCGCGCGAGCACAAGGTCTGGATCTGATAGGTGTTGTGGGACACGAACAGCAAGGCGCCGCCGCCTTCAAGGTAGCGGCGCATGTGGTTCATGCACTTGCGCTGAAAGGCGATGTCGCCGACCGCAAGCACCTCGTCCACGAGCAGCAGATCGGGCTTGAGGTGCGCGGACAGCGCGTAGGCCAGCCGCGCCTTCATGCCTGAGCTGTAGCTTTGCACCGGCGCGTCGATGAACTTCTCGAGTTCGGCAAAATCGACCACTTCGTCCAGGAGCCGCTTCGCCTCGCCGGCGGCAAGCCCGTGCAGCGCCGCGCCGACCTCCACGTTCTCGCGACCGCTGAGCAAACCGTTGAATCCGGTGCCGAGCTCGATGATCGCCTGTGCCTGGCCGCGCAGCCGCACCTCGCCCGCATCGGGCTTGAGCAGGCCATAGAGGATCTTGAGCAGGGTGCTCTTGCCCGCGCCGTTATGGCCGACGATGGCGAGCGCCTCGCCCGGCTCGACCCCGAACGAGATGTCCTCCAGCGCCCAGAATTCGCCGCTGCGCAGGCCCGGTGCGCTCCGCCGCCCGCCAAGCTCGCGGCCGATATCGCGCAGCCCGTAGCCAAGCGACCGGCGCAGGTCAGCCGCGAACTTCTTGGACAAGCCCGAAACCGAAAGAACGCCCCCGCTGCTCAACCCAGCCTCACGCCAATCATTTCGGGAAACGGGCGAAGCCGCGCTCGCGCGTCAGGTCCACCCGGCGCCGATACTCGTCGTAGCACGGCGTGTCCGGCCTGATGAGGCCGAGCTGCGGCTCCTCCGAACCGGCGGTCGGGATCAGGGTAATCGGGGTCGCCGCCGGAATAAGCTGGGAGCCCGCGCCCGAAACCAGGCTGCTCAGGATGCCGCACAAGGCGCCGCCCGCCGCCGCCGAAGGGCGCCCGAGGATCACCATGCGATATTGCCCGTCGAACTGCGTCACCAGGTAAATGTGCCCGGACAGGTGGGGGAGGGACACGAAGCCCGTCTGGGTAAAGGCCGCGTCGAGCCGCGCCGCTTCCACGAAGCGCAGGTGGCAATGCTCCTCGTCCCATTCGATCATGGTTCGGTAGGCATAGATCGCGCCGGGCTCGTCGAACGAGGGACGCAAGGTCAGGTAATCGGCCTCCAGCCAGCGCACCGCGGCGCGCGAATAAGAGCCCATTGATTGCGGCGCGACACCGTGGCCCTGGGGCGGAGCTGGCGGCGCGGCCTCGGCCGCGACCGGGCGAAGCTCGATCTTGAGCGCTTCCTCTAGCCGGATCACCGTGCCCAATGTAAAGGGACGGCGGCCGGACAGCGCCTTTTCCAAAGTGGAAATGCTGATCCTCGCGGCGTCGGAAAGCCACTGGCGCGACAAGCGGCGGCGGGCGAGCTCCTCCCGGATCTTCAGTGCAACGGCTTCGCTTTGCCGAACATCGAGATCGCCCTGCATCTGTTCCCCCAACCGCGCGGCATCCGCCTGGCGGACCTTTCCGCACATATCCGTACTTTGCGTCAACCGCCAGCAGCACCGGTCCGGCGCGCCAGCCGGCACGGCGGACATTTGCCGCGCCTTGCCGTGGCGGCGGCTTCGCGGGGCGCGCATATGCTTTCCCAGGGATGAAGACGCTTCGCTTCGGTGAGGAGAATGTAAGATGCAGGTTATCAGGGTCACTGCCGGGCTTTCGGGCATTTTCGCCGTTTCGGCGATCCTGCTTGCGACGCAGGTGGCAACGGGTTTGCTTTCCATTCCATTCGCCTGAGTGGGCACAAAGGGGACAGGGACGGTGACGAACAGCAATCGCACTCCACACGAAGGGCGCTCCGCCGCGACGGGCGCGCTGGCTTCGGTGCCGGCCGTCGGCGCAGCCCGGCCGGGCTCGTTCTGGCAACGCTGGAAGGAATGGGAGCGGGAGAATGGCGTGGTGCCGGCACCGGTTCAGGAAAGCGCGCGTGCCGCCTGATGACCGGCCGGCCTAGCGCTGAACGGCGCGGCCCACGTTGTAGAAATCCTCGATCCAAAGGTAGCCGCGGAAGTCCCGCGGCACGTCGTCGATCTGGTCCACCGCCTCCAGGCCGGTGATCTCGCCTTCGCGGTGCGGGCCGAGCACCATCACCTTGGTGTTTGCGGCCGCCATTCGGGCAAGAAAGCGGTTCGGCCAGCCCCACACCGCCCACTGCCGGTCCACCGGCACCGCGACGGTGGTGTTGCGGCAGCTTTCCGGGACGAACGAGGTCCAGCCCGTCTTGATATAATCGCCAAGGCAGCCCTCGAGCTCGGCCTTGCCGTAACTCCAAGCGCCCGGCACGAGCGCCTTGATCCGCGCCGTCACCGCAGGGGCGCCGAAGAAGCTGTATTTCTTGTCGATCTCCACGCCAGCCCGGCCGAACGCCGCAACCAAAGCGTCGGCGTCGGCTGGGTCGGCGGATTTGAAGTTGAAGATCAGCCGCACCGTGCGGACTTCGCGCAGCGCCTCTTCAACGGTCGGCATGCCGCCGACGCCGCGGCCGCGCAGCGGGAAGGTCTTGCCGCCGTCGGCCGTATAGCCATAGCCGATGTCGAGCGTCTTCAAGGCCGCGAGATCATGGTCGCGAACGCGTCCCTTGCCGTTGGTGCGGCATTCCAGGGTGTCGTCGCGGAACAGCACGACCTGGTTGTCGCGGGTGCGCTGGACGTCGACTTCAATCGCGCCGGCGCCGTAGCGCATCGCCTTGTAATAAGACGCCAGGCTGTTCTCGATGTAGCGATTCTCTTCCTCCACCGGCGCGATGCGGGCGGCGGTGCAGGCCCCTTGCGCTTCCGCTTCGCGCGGGAATTGCTGGGCAAGCCCGCGACGCGCGACGAGCACCAACTGGCCGGCCGGATCGGGTGCGATCCAGGACGCATTAACCAGCGACAGGGCAATCACGACCGCGGCGATGCCGAGGCCGAGCGGCTTCCAAATTCTCAACCCAACCTCCGCCGCGCCTCTGCGCAATCCGCCTCCATCCGCGCGGTAAGCGCGTCGAGGCTGTCGAACTTTTCTTCCGGGCGGAGAAAGGAGACCAGCTCCACTTCAATTGTGTGGCCGTAAAGATCGCCTGAGAAGTTGAAGAAAAACGGCTCGAGCAGTTCCTTGGGCGGATCGAACGTCGGCCGGATGCCCAGGCTCGCCGCGCCGCCGACCACCTGGCCGCCAGGCAAGCGCCCCCGCACCGCATAGATGCCGAAACGCGGCCGCAAGTAGCTTCCGAGCGAAAGGTTGGCGGTTGGATAGCCCAGGGTGCGGCCGCGTTTGTCGCCATGCTCCACCACGCCCTCGATCGCGAACGGCCGGGTAAGGAGCCGCGCCGCGGTATCGCAGTCGCCGGCGATCAGCGCTTCGCGGATGCGGCTGGAGGAGATCGCTTCGCCATCCGCCTCCACCGGGCCCACTGCGTCGACGGAAAAACCCTGCTCCCCGCCGAGCCGCTTCAGCACCTCGATATTGCCGCCACGCTTGCTGCCGAAGGTGAAGTCCTCCCCCGTGACCACGCCCGCCGCGCCGATCAGCCGCACCAGCCGCTCCGACACAAAGTCCTCTGCGCTGGTTCCGGCGAGGTTCCCGTCGAACCCGAACACGATCATTGCGTCGGCGCCCGCCTCGGCAAACAAGCGCTGGCGCTGGTCGAGGCTGGTCAGCCGAAACGGCGCCGCCTCGGGCCGGAAGTGGCGCACCGGGTGCGGATCAAAGGTCGCGACAAGCGCCCGGCGACCCTCGGCCCGGGCACGCGCCACCGCGCGGCCGACCACCGCCTGGTGCCCCCTGTGAAACCCATCGAAATTGCCAAGCGCGACGATCCCACCCCGAAGCGCCTCCGGAACCGCCGAGCCGCCGTCCAGCCGCTGCATCGCCGCCGTATAGGAGAGGGGGGAGGCACCGACAACCGGCGCGCTACCCTCCGGCACGAACCAGCCGAACGAACGCGAAGGGCGGGCGGTCCTCCTCGGCGGGGTGCTCCTCGCGGGAGACCTCCCGCCAAGCCGCAGGGTCGAACGGGGGCATCACAGTGTCGCCTTCCGCCTCATACCCCACCTCGGTAAGCTCGACGGCAGTCGCCAGCGGCTCAAGCAAAGCGAATATTTCGGCCCCGCCGATAATCGACACCCGCTCCTCCCGGGCAAGCGCCAGCGCCGCCTCCGGCGAGTGCGCCACCTCAGCACCCTCCGCCCGCCACGCCCCATCGCGGGTAAGCACGATGTGCCGCCGCCCCGGCAGTAAACCGGGCAGGCTGTCGAACGTTCTTCGCCCCATGATCATCGGCGCGCCGCTCGTCACCCGCTTGAAGTGCTTCAAGTCCGCCGGGATGTGCCAAGGCAGCCTGCCGTCCTTGCCGATCACCCCGTTGCGCGCCCTGGCCACCACCAGGACGATCTCGGCTCCGCTCACACCGCCACCGGCGCGGAGATGTGCGGGTGGGGGTCGTAGCCCTCAATTTCGAAATCCTCATACTGGTAGCCGTCGATCGCGTCGGGCTTCCTGAGGATGTTCAGCCGGGGAAGGGGCCTGACCTCCCGGCTGAGCTGCAGCCGCGCCTGGTCAAGGTGGTTGGAATACAGGTGGCAATCGCCCCCCGTCCAAACGAACACGCCCGGCTCCAGCCCGCACTGTTGCGCCAGCATGTGGGTGAGCAAGGCATAGCTCGCGATATTGAACGGCACCCCCAGGAACACATCCGCCGAACGCTGGTACAATTGAAGATTGAGCCGCCCGTTCGCCACCTGGGTCTGAAACAGGCAATGGCACGGCGCCAGCGCCATCCTCGGCAGCTCGGCCGGGTTCCAGGCGGAAACGATCTGCCGCCGCGACGCCGGATCGCGGCGGATCAAGGCGATCAGCTCGGAAATCTGATCGATATGCTCGCCGTTCGGCCCTTCCCAGTCGCGCCACTGCTTGCCGTAGACCGGGCCGAGGTCGCCATTCTCGTCCGCCCATTCGTTCCAGATGCTGACCCGGTTTTCCTTCAACCAGCCGATATTGGTGTCGCCGCGCAGGAACCACAGCAGCTCGATCAGGATCGAGCGCAGGTGCAGCTTCTTGGTGGTGACCAGAGGAAAGCCCTTCGACAGATCGAATCGCATCTGGTGGCCGAACACCGACAAGGTGCCGGTGCCGGTGCGGTCGGCCTGGGGAACGCCCTCGTCGAGGATGAGCTGGAGGAGCTGGTGGTACGCGTGCATGCGCTGTTTATGGCAACCGCACTCCTTCAAGGGAAGCGCGCTCGGCGCTTCACCCGCCCGATTTGATCGGCTACAGCCGGGACGGATGACCGCCGAAGCAACGACCCCCACCCGCATGACCCTGTACCGCGACGCCGGAAGCCGCTTCGGCGGCGCGGCCAAACGCGCCTGGGGCAAAAGGTGGGTCCGAATTCTCGCGTATCTCGCGCTGCTCCCGTTCATCCTCTACATCATTGCGTGGGCGCTGTTCGCCCGCGGTCTCCCCTCGGCCGAATCCTTGCTCACCTATCAGCCGCCGCTGCCCGCCACCGTGCGCGACATCAATGGCGAGCCGGTGCAGACCTTCGCCCGCGAACGCCGGGTCGAACTCGCCTTCGAGGAGTATCCGAAAACCCTGGTCGATGCCTTCACCTCGGCGGAGGACAAGACCTTCTTCGAACATGGCGGGATCGATTATCCCGGCGTGATCGGCGCGGTTGGCGATTATGTCCGCAAGGCCGGCTCCGGCGCCCGCGCGCGCGGCGGCTCCACCATCACCCAGCAGGTCGCCAAGAACCTCCTCCTCGGCGACGAATATTCGGTCACCCGCAAGGTCAAGGAAGCCTTTCTTGCCCGCCGGATCGAAAGCGTGCTGACCAAACAGCAGATCCTGGAGCTCTATCTCAACCAGATCTTCCTCGGCCGGAACGCTTATGGCGTGCAGGCCGCGTCGCGCGCGTATTTCGACAAGGACGTCGAAAATCTGCAGCTCCACGAGGCGGCCTATCTTGCCATCCTCCCCAAGGCGCCGAGCAATTACGATCCCGACCGCCAGACGCAGCGCGCGCTCGATCGCCGCAACTGGGTGCTGAGCGAGATGGAGCGCAACGGCAAGATCAGCGCTGGGGAGCGCGCCGCCGCCCAGGCGATGCCGCTCGGCACGGTGCGCGGCCCGTCCAACACCGTTCGCAACATCGGCGGCTATTATATGGAAGAGCTGCGCCGCCAGCTCATGGCGACCTACGGCAGCGAGACGGAGAAGGGCACCAACGGTGTCTATACCGGCGGTCTGTGGATTCGCTCGTCGATCGACCCGGTGAAGCAAAAGGCGGCCGAGAACGCGCTTCGCGATGGCCTGGTCCGCTACGACCGAGGCCGCGGTTGGCGCGATCCGGGCCTGTCCGTGGAAGCGGACGGCGACTGGCAGGCTCAGCTCAACCGGGCCCCGATCGGCCCCGGCTATGATGACTGGCGCGCGGCGGTCGTGCTTCGCAAGGCCGGCGGCAGCGCCACCATCGGGCTCCCTGATGGATCTGAGGCGGAGCTGCCTTCTTCGGCCGCGGCCATGCCGAAGCGCGGCACCGGCACGCCCGCGTTCAACTTCCTGCGCCGCGGCATGGTCGTGATCGTCAAGAAAGAAGCGAGCGGCGGCTACACCCTTCGTTCGATCCCGGAGATCAAGGGCGGCATGGTGGTCGAGGAAGTCGCCACCGGCCGGATCCTGGCCATGCACGGCGGCTGGGACGCGCGCGGCGACGATTTCAACCGGGCCACCCAGGCCCAGCGCCAGCCGGGCTCCACCTTCAAGCCGGTGGTTTATTCCGCCGCGCTCGACAACGGCATGACGCCCGCCTCGATCATAGTCGATGGTCCGTTCTGCGTCTGGCAGGGCGCCGGGCTGGGGCAGAAATGCTTCCGCAACTTCTCGGGCGCCAATGCCGGGCCGCAGACCATGCGCTGGGGCATCGAGCAATCGCGCAACCTGATGACGGTGCGCGCCGCCAACCAGACCGGCATGGACAAGGTCACGCGCCTCGCCAAGATCCTCGGGGTGGGCGAATATCCCAATTACCTGGCGATCGCGCTTGGTGCAGGCGATACCACCGTCACCAAGATCACCAACGCGTTCGCCATCATGGCCAATCAGGGTCGCGAGCTCAAACCGTCGCTGATCGACTATGTCCAGGACCGCAACGGCAAGGTCATCTACCGCGCCGACCGCCGCCCGTGCGAAGGCTGCAACGCGCCCGACTGGAACGGCAAGCCGATGCCGCGCCCGCCGCTTCGCACCAAGCAGGTGATGGACCCGATGACCGCGTACCAGATGGTCCACATCCTCGAAGGCGTGGTCCAGCGCGGCACCGCGACCACCCTTCGCGATCTCAAGCGCCCGCTGTTCGGCAAGACGGGCACCACCACCGGCCCAACCAACGTGTGGTTCATCGGCGGATCGGCCGACATCGTCGCCGGCGTCTACATGGGCTTCGATCAGCCCCGCTCGATGGGCGGCTATGCCCAGGGCGGAACCCTTGCCGCGCCGATCTTCAAGCAGTTCGCGCAGGTCGCCTTCAAGGACATGCCGGCGGTGCCGTTCCGCGCCCCGGCGGGCATCCGCATGGTGCGGATCGACCGCCGCTCGGGCCGCAAGGTGTTCGGCGCGTGGCCTACCGACGATCCCAAGGCC
>DASWMM010000403.1:0-5980 GCA_036399755.1 Allosphingosinicella sp. | reverse complement strand
CGAGATGCCGCGGCTCTGCAGATAGGCGGCGGCCGAGTTCGCCCGGCGCTCGCCGAGCGCGAGAGTATACTCGCGGGTGCCGCGTTCGTCGGCATGCCCCTCGATGGTCACGCGGACGTTCGGATTGGCCTGCAGCCAGGCGGCCTGCGCGTCGAGCACGGCGCGATCCTCGCCGTCGACCGAATAGCTGTCGGTCTCGAACAGGATGCGGTCGCGGCCCTGGCCGACGGTGCGAACGAAATCGGCCTGGGAGCCCGGCACGACGGCGTTGCCGACGCCGCCATTGGGATCACCGGCCGGATCGGTGCCAGTGCCGTTCGAATCGAGCGGCGCCGGCGGGAGCTCCTTGGGCGCCTTCTTGCCGCAGCCGGCGGTCATGGCGAGCGCCGCGGCGATCGCGACGATCTTGAGGCTGGCTGAGTTCATCGTCTTCTCCTTGCGTTGATCTTACGGAAGCAGCGGCCCCCAGGTCGGGTCCGAGCCTTCGAGCGGGGTCGGGACGCGGCGTTCGTTGACGCCGGTGAGATCGACCTGCCAGACGCTCGACTGGCCGCCGCGGCCCTGGCTGGTCCGGAAGAACTGGATGACTCGGCCGTTGGGCGACCAGGTTGGCGCTTCGTCCTGCCAGCTGTTGGTCAGCAGGCGCTCGCCTCCGCCGTCGGGGCTCATCACGCCGATCCGGAAATTGCCGGTCACCTTGGTAAAGGCGATGAGATCGCCGCGCGGGCTCCATTCGGGCGTCGCGTAGGAGCCGCCGCCGAAGCTGATCCGGCGCTGGTTGGAGCCGTCGGCGTCCATCAGGTAGATCTGCTGCTTGCCCGAACGGTCGCTTTCGAAAACGATGCGGCTGCCGTCCGGCGAATAGCTTCCGCCGACGTCGATGCCGGGCGAGTTGGTGAGGCGTTGCGACTGGCCGCCCTGCGCCGAGACCCGGTAGATGTCGGTGTTGCCCGCCACCGCCATCGAATACAGGATCCAGCGGCCGTCCGGCGAGAAGCGCGGCGCGAAGGTCTGGTTGGCGCTTTCCGTCACCACCCGCTGCCGGCCGGTGCCGATGTCGTAGATGTAGATGCGCGGCCGGTTCTCGATGTAGCTCAGATAGACGATCTGCTTGTAGTCCGGCGAGAAACGCGGGGTGAGCACGGTCGACTGGCCGTTGGTCAGGAAGCGGTGGTTGGCGCCGTCCGAATCCATGATGGCGAGGCGCTTGATGCGCCGGTCCTTGGGCCCGCTTTCGGCGATATAGGCGATCCGGCTGTCGAAGAACGGGCTTTCGCCCGACAGGCGGCCGTAGATCGAATCGGCGCATTTGTGGGCGGCGCGGCGCCAGTCGCGCGGGGCGACGACGAAGCCGTTGCGGGCGAGCTCGCTCTGCAGCGCGACGTCGTACAGGTAGCAGCCGACGGTGAGGTTGCCGTCCCCATTGGCGCGCACGAAGCCCTGGACCAGCGCGGCGGCGCCGGTGCCCGACCAATGGTCGAAGGCCGGCGCGGTGACTTCGCCATAGGAGACCGCCTTCACCCCGCTGGGGCCGACCGGTCGGAACAGGCCGCTGCGCGACAGATCGCCCGCAACCACCTCCGCAACCTGGCGCCCGAGCGCCTCGGTGTTGCCGGCTGCCGTGTCGATCGTCTCCGGCGTCGGCATCACCGGCACTGCGACGGTGAGGTCGTCGGCGCCCTCGGCGCTGACATCGACCTTGAGCTGCGCCGCGGCTGGCGCGGCGAGAGCGAGGAGGGAGACGGCCGCAACCGCCGCGAACTTGGTAAGCATGTTCATTGGGCCAGTCTCAAATCCAGAGTGATGGTCAGTTCTTTCCAATTTTCGTAATATTCCGCCGGCAGCCCGAAGGGGGCCGCGAGCGTCACCGCTTTCCGCGCCCGTTCCTGATGAAGGGCGACTTGGGGACGATTGCTCGCCGTCACACCGGTGGTGCCGGATACCCTGACGCCGGTGATCGCGCCGCTGCGCGCCAGGGTGATGATCAGTTCGGTCTTGAGCTGCTCGGCATCGGCGCCGGTCGGCACGTTGCGCTGCCAGTGCGGCTTCACCTTGCGCCGGACCTCGGCAATCAGCGACGCCTCAACCTTGGCATCGCCCTTTTTGGCGGGTGGCGAGGTCGCCTTGCTTTGGCTGTTGCTCCCGCCAAGGCTCGCAAGGACGCCGTTGAGCCGCCCCGTCGGACGCGCGGCCGAGCCTTTCGGCTGGCCGGCGGGGGCCGACGGTTTGGCGGCCTGCCTTGGAGCAGCCTTGGCCTGAGCAGGCGCGGGCCTGGGCGGGGTAGGCCTGGGCGGTGCGGGCCTTGCTTGCGCCGGCACGGGGCGCGGCTGCGGACGCGGTACCGCCTTGGGCGTGGGGACGGGGCGAGGCGGCGGCGGCGCGGGCGTCACCCGAGGGGCGGGCGCAGGCTCGACGCGCGGAACGGGGAGCGGCGCGGGTACCGGTTCGGCAAGGGCCGGGGCCGGCGGTCCTTCCTCCGGCGCAAGCAGGGGCGCGGGCTCTTCCGCCGATGGGGTCGGCGCGGTGCTTTCGAGACCCACGTCCTCGGTGACCAGTTCAACGCTGATCGGCAGAATTTTGGGCTTCGGATCGGGATCGTCGAAGCCGTAGGCGATGAGGAACATCAACGCGGCGTGCGCGGCAACCGCCACACCCAGCGCCTTGGCCTCCACCCGCTGCATCATTGCGCCTCCCCGCCCGAGACGCTGACCAGGGCGACCTTGCGCAGGCCCGCCTTGTTGATCTCGCCCATCACGCCCATCACCCGGCCGTAATCGAGGCCGCGGTCGGCCCGCAGGAAAATGCGCGGGCCGCCTTTCTCGCGGCTGGCGGCGGCGATCTGGGCAAGGCGCGGGCCAAGCTGGGCCGGATCGATCTGCGCGTCGTCGATGAACAGGGCGCCCGAGGGATCGAGCGAAATCTGCACCGGCTTTTGCTCCTGGTCGAGGGCGCCGGCCTTGCTGTCGGGCAGGTCGACCGGAACGCCGGCGACGAGGAGCGGCGCGGTGACCATGAAGATGATCAGCAGCACCAGCATCACGTCCACCATTGGCGTGACGTTGATCTCCGCCATCGGCGCCCGCCGCCGACGTTGGCCGCCCGAGTGGATGGGGCCCATGGCCATTATAGTTCCTCCCCATCGAAGATGGGGAGGGGAACCACCCGCAGGGTGGTGGAGGGGTAGAGAGCCGCAGCCTTAGAGAGACTTCGCGCGAACGCCCGTGCGATTACCCCTCCACCATGCTTCGCATGGTCCCCCTCCCCGTCCCGGGGGGGATAAGGGTTTCCCCCCTCACGCCTCGTGCTCCAGTTCGCGGCTCAAGGTGCCGTGAAAGGTGTCGGCGAAGCGGATCAGGCGGGATTCGATGCGGTTGATGCCGTGTGTCATGCGGTTGTACGCGATCACCGCCGGAATGGCCGCGAACAGGCCAAGGGCCGTGGCGAACAACGCCTCGGCGATGCCCGGCGCAACGACCGCCAGACTGGTGTTGTTGGCGCCGGCGATGTCGGAAAAGCTGCGCATGATGCCCCAGACGGTGCCGAACAGGCCGACGAACGGCGCAACCGAACCGACCGTGGCGAGGATGTTGAGCCGGTTGGCGAGCGCGTCCACTTCCGCCCCCACCGCCGAATGCATCGCCTGGGCGAGCCGGGACCGCGTGCCGTCGCGATCGATCCGCGAGCCGCCGGTCGAGCGGCGCCATTCGGCGATGCCGGCGGCGAAGATCTTGGCGCTGGGCAGTTCCTCCCGCCCGCGCTGCTCGTAGAAGCGGTCGATATCGTCGGCCTTGGAGAATTCGCGCTCGAACTTGTCGGTTTCGCGGCCGAGCCGGCGGACCTTGAGGGCGTGGGCGATAATGATCGCCCAGGTCCAAACGCTGGCGAGGAGGAGCCCGACCATCACGCTTTTGACGACGATGTCGGCCTGCCAGAACAGGGCCACGGGCGACATCGCGCCGCCCGCCAATGCATCAACAGCCACTCTCAACCTTCCCTTTGCAACCGCTCGAACAATTCAACCCATGCGCGCGGCTGGCGCTTGGGACGGCCTTCCGGAGAGAGGAAAGCGGCCGTCACCGTCGCGTCGGCCAGAATTTGCCCCCCGCGCATGACCCTTTGCTGAATAAGCACGGAGGCGGCGCGCACTTGCTTGACCTCGGTGACGACCAGGAGATCGTCGGCCAGACGAGCCGGCGCCTTGTAGCGCACCGACACCTCCGCCACGGCGTAAACGCCCTCCCCGCCTTCCAGCGCCGCGCGCTGGTCGACGCCGATGGCGCGCAGCATGTCGGAGCGGGCGCGCTCCAGGAAGCGCAGGTAATTGGCGTAGTAGACGATGCCGGCGACATCCGTGTCTTCGAAATACACGCGCAGCGGGAAGAGATGCGCCTTGCCGCGCAGCACGCCGTTTGCTGGTTTTGGATCCGCCCCGTCCACCGCCCCCGTCTAGGGGCGGGGGAATCGCCCCTCAACCCCGTTCCGTCCCTCGCCGCCGCCAAGCGAGGGTTTTTGCGGGCCTGTTGAAGGAGCGGCTTTGTAAATGCGCGGCTTCCCCACCACCTAAAGCCCCGGTTCCGCTGCACTCCTGTATGGTTTAGCGGAAACGGACACATTATGCGGAGCCCCTTTCTGACCGCCGCTTACCTTCACGCCGTCGGCACTGCAGTGCCCGACCACGACGTTCACGACGCTTTCATCGGTTGGGCCGCCGAGCGCATCGCCGAGCCGCGCAAGCGCGCCGTGTTCCTGCGCATGGCGGAGCGCTCGGGCATCGGCCATCGCTGGTCGGTGCTGCCGCGCGGCGAGGACGAGGGCTCGCCGGTCGCGAACGGCGGCTTCTATTTCGGCCGTAATCCCAGCACCGCCGAGCGGATGCGGCTTTATGCGGAGGCTGCGCCGAAGCTTGCCTTGGAGGCAATCGCGGCGTTGAAGGCGCAGGTGGCGCTGGACGGCATCACCCATCTGGTGGTGGCGAGCTGCACCGGCTTCGTCGCGCCGGGCATCGACCAGGTCATCGCCGCCGAGCTCGGCCTGCCCGGCCATGTCGAGCGCACCCTGGTGGGTTTCATGGGCTGCTACGCGGCGGTGTCGGCGCTGCGCACCGCCTACCACATCGTTCGCTCCGAACCGGAGGCACGGGTGCTGACCGTGACGGTGGAGCTTTCCACCCTCCACCTCCAATATGACGACGCGCTGGAGCCGTTGCTCGCCATGCTGCAGTTCGGCGACGGCGCGGCCGCGATGCTGGTCAGCGGCGAGCCCGGCGGGTTCGCGATCGAACGGCCTTTCGCGGCGACGCTTCCGGATTCCTCGGCGCTGATCCGCTGGGACGTTGGCGACAACGGCTTCGTGATGCAGCTTTCGGGCGAAGTGCCCGGCCGGATAGCGGAGGCTTTGCGCCAGCCGGATTTCCGGACGCAATTGCTCGGCGAGGACGGCGCTGGTGCGGTGGACGCCTGGGCAGTCCATGCCGGCGGCCGCTCGGTGCTCGATGCGGTCGAGCATGGCCTCGGCCTTGCCCCCGAAGCACTCGCCGCCTCCCGCGAAGTGCTGGCGCGCTTCGGCAACATGTCCTCGTCGACCCTCCCCTTCGTGCTCGCCACGCTGCTGGGAGAGCCCGAGCATCAGCGCGGCATCGCGCTTGCCTTCGGACCGGGCCTTGCCGCCGAGGGCTTCCACTTCCGGCGCGCCGGGTGAGGGACCTTTCCGTCCGCGCGCTCGAAGAAGAGCAGATGGACGACGCTGCGCTGACGCCGGCCGAATATGAGAGCGTGCTGGCCGATCTAGGCCGGGTGAACCGCTGGACGTTCGCCGCGCGGCCGACGCTCGATTTCCTCCGTCGCGGCACGCGCGGGACAAAGACCTTCTCCCTGCTCGACGTCGGCTTCGGCGAAGGCGGCATGCTCCGTGACATCGCGCGCTGGGCCAACGCGCGCGGCTTGGAGGCGCGGCTGACCGGCGTCGATCTCAACCCCAAGAG
>DASWMM010000402.1:0-2351 GCA_036399755.1 Allosphingosinicella sp. | reverse complement strand
TCCCGAAATGCAGGGATGGCGGCTCGGCATCAAGGCGCAGGACCTTGGCGCTCTCGGGCCGGTGCTTCCCCGGCATAAGCGCTACGGCACGGTGATCGACCGGATCGGGCTGGTGCCTGCGCTGCTTGCATTCCTGCTGGTCTCCGCCAGCGTGGTGTATGCGGGCAACAAGATGCCGCAATGGCTCGCGCCGCACATCCCCGAGGCGTGGGAGCAGCAATATGGCGCCGCTTTAGTCGGCGATCTCGGCGGCAAATATTGCGCCGGAGCGGGCGGCCAGGCGGCTCTGGACACGCTCACCGCCAAGCTCGCCCCCGAGGCCGACAAGCTCAAGGTCCGGGTCGTACCGGTAAAGATGGTCAACGCCGCGGCCTTGCCGGGCGGCACCATCGTGATCTTCAACGAATTGCTCGCCGAAGCGGACGGCCCCGAGGAGGTCTCCGGAATTCTTGCCCACGAAATCGCCCATGTGGAGCGCCGCCACGTCACCCAGGCGATGATCCGCGACCTCGGCCTGGGTCTGGTGGTCAGCGCGTTCGGCGGCCAGACGGGGGGCAGCATCGACGGCCTGCTTTCCGCCGGTTATTCGCGAGGATCGGAAAGCCAGGCGGATTCGGACGCGATCGCCAAGCTCCGCAGCGCCGGCATCGATCCCCGCCCCACCGCGAAGTTCTTCAAGAAGCTCGCCGATCAGGAAGCGAAGTTCGGCCAGGTGGCGCGGGGCCTGTCCTACGTTTCCACCCACCCGATGTCCGGCGACCGCCAGCGCGCCTTTGCGGCAAGCGCCGAAAAAGGCCGCAAGTACAAGCCGGCGTTGACCAGGGACGAGTGGGAAGCGCTGTTCAACATCTGCCACAACGATCCCAATCGCCGGGGCAAGAGCGAAGGCCTGTTCCCCTTCGGCTAACCGAACTGGGCAGGCGCGGGTGCGGGCGCTAAGGCCGTACGGTGGTTGAAACACTCCCCTCCCGCGGCCTGCAACTCGCCTGCCGCCGCCGCGCCGGTCGCGGGCCGGCCGTTATATTCCTGCCCGGCTATATGTCCGACATGGAGGGCGGCAAGGCGGCCGCGCTCGACGCGTGGGCGGCCGATCAGGGCCAAGCGATGCTCCGCTTCGATTATGGCGGCTGCGGCGCCAGCGAAGGCGCCTTCGAGGAGCAGAGCCTTGCCGACTGGCGCGACGACACGCTTGCGGCGATCGACAGCGCCCAAGGTCCGGTGCTGCTGGTCGGCTCCTCGATGGGCGGCTGGCTGATGCTGCTCGCCGCCCTTGCCCGGCCCGAGCGGGTCATCGGCCTCGTCGGAATCGCCGCCGCGCCGGACTTCACCTCCTGGGGCTTCAGCGACGAGGAGAAGCGCATCATCCGCGAGGAGGGCCGCCTCGCCGAACCCTCGGCCTACTCAGACGAACCCTATGTCACCACCCGCACTTTCTGGGAGAGCGGCGAAGCGTTAAAGCTGCTTGGGGCCGAGATCGCGATCGACTGCCCGGTGCGCCTGCTCCACGGGCTCGACGACGGGGACGTGCCCTGGCGCGTCTCGCTCGACCTTCTCCACCGGCTCCGTTCACCCAACGTGCAGGCGACTTTGGTCAAGGGAGGCGATCATCGCCTGTCGCGCCCCGGAGACATCGCGCTCCTCCTCGCGGCCGTCGGCCAGATGCTGGAGCCTCAGTGACCATCCTTCTTTTCGCACTTGCCGCCGCCCTCCACGCCGCCCCCGGCGCGCCATCCGGCGGCGCCGAAGCGCGGTTCCGCGCCTGCACCGCCCTTGTTAAAACCGCGCCGGAAAAGGCCATCGCCTCCGCCGAGGAATGGCGGCGGGAAGGCGGCGGCCTCGATGCCCGCCAGTGCCTGGGCCTTGCCTACGTCGCAACGGAGCGCTGGGCGCCGGCCGCCACAGCGTTCGAGCAGGCGGCGCGCGAGGCGGAAAGCGGCAAGGACAATCGCGTCGCCGATTTCTGGGCGCAATCCGGAAATGCCTGGCTCGCCGATGGCAATCCTGGGCAGGCGGTAAAGGCGTTCGACTCGGCCCTTGCCGCCCCCTCGCTTCAGGCCGAGCTGCGCGGCGAAGTGCATCTTGACCGCGCCCGCGCCGGCGTCGCGCTCGGCGATCTCGCCGGCGCACGCGCCGATCTCGACAAGGGCGTGGCACTAGTGTCCGGCGATCCGCTCGGCTGGTTCCTGTCCGCCGCCCTTGCCCGCCGCCAGGGCGATCTGCCCCGCGCCCGCGCCGATATCGAAAAAGCGCTGACCCTTGCCCCGCGTGAGGCGCGCATTCTGCTCGAGGCCGGCAACATCGCCGGCATGTCGGGCGACCTCACCACCGCCCGAATTCATTACGCCCGCGCC
>DASWMM010000401.1:0-8268 GCA_036399755.1 Allosphingosinicella sp. | reverse complement strand
GGGGGATGTAGGCCACCCTGGCTTTGGTGAGGGTGGCGATGCTGTGGTCCATCTCATCGAGAATGGTGATGTGGAGGTCGCAGAAATCGCCGGGGAGAAGGAAGGCGGTGATCTGGCGGCCGCCGTCGGGCAGCAACTTGTAGCGGGCGGCCCAGCCTTCGACGACCAGGTGGACATGGTCCGGCTTGTCGCCCTCGCGGATGATGTTGCGGCGCGGCGGCATGTCGCGCGCATCGCTGCACATATGCTTGAGCCCGGCCTTGTCCGCTTCGCCTAGGCTGATGATGGTGGACAGCTTGGAAATCAGCGGACCATCGCTGTCGCAGCGGCCGGCGGGGTGCGCCTCCGCTGAAAATGGCATTGGGGTGGACAAGGGTGCCTCCGGGGCGCGCGTCCGGCTCAGGGTGCGGGACGCGCCAACTTAACGCAGGTTAAACACGCAATGTCCATCATAGGCGAATGATACCCGATCTTACCTGCGCTATGAAGGGAACATCCGTGGCACGCTTTTCGGGCGCCACCGGCTGAGAGATTCGTCCCGCTCCCGCCCTTTGAACCTTTGCGGAGAGCATATGTCCACGTCCGATCAACTCGAGCGCGTCGTTCGCCGCCTTGAGGGGCGCGTGACGCTTGACGAGGCGGACCGGCAGGCGGTGCGCAGGCTGCCGCTCACCCCTCGCACGCTTGATCCGGCGTCCTACATGGTCCGCGAAGGCGAGACGGTGGTGAACTGCTCGATCCTGATTTCCGGCTTTGCCTATCGCCACAAGGTGACCGGAGAGGGCGAGCGCCAGATCCTGTCCATCCACATGCCGGGCGAGTTCCTGGACCTGCAGAACTGCCTGCTTGGCGTTGCCGACCACAATGTTCAGGCGCTGACCCGCTGCGAGGTCGCCTTTGTGCCCGTGACCGCGATACGGGCGCTGACCGAAGCCCAGCCGATGGTGGCGCGGGCGATGTGGATCGACACCTTGATCGATGCCGCCATCTACCGCGAATGGATGGTCAACGTCGGCCGCAGGGATTCCACCAGCCGCCTGGCCCATTTGCTCTGCGAGTTGGCGCTTCGCCTTGAAGATGCGGGCCTTTCCAGCCGCGGGGTCTACGAACTGCCGATGACTCAGGAGCAGATTGCCGATTGCGCCGGCCTCACGCCGGTGCACGTCAACCGGGTGCTGAAGGAGCTTGGCCGGTTGGGCCTGATCCAGCGGGACAAGCGGGCAGTGACGATTATCGATTGGGACCGGCTGCGGACAGTCGGCGACTTCTCCACGCGCTACCTGCACCGCGAAATCGGCGGCCCGAACGATCCTCAATCGGCGGCTGGCGCATTGCCGGTGGCTACCGCCTAAATGCCCCCTTGGAAAATTCGCAACCTAATCTAGATAAAAGCACGTGATTCCAACACTGTTTATGCGTTAGCGTTAAGGGGGTTAGCCGGCTTGTGGACCGGCGCTTTTCCATACCCCAAGGGAGACGACGTGCCGGATATGCATCCGACATTCCAGAACCTGGTGCGACGGCTCGACCGGCGCTCGCCTTTGGATGCCGCCGACCGCCAGGCTCTGCTGTCGCTTCCCTACACCATGCGCAGTCTGTCCGCCGGCGGCCATATCGTGCGCGACGGCGACAAGCCTGAAAATTGCTGTCTGCTGCTGTCGGGCTTCGCTTACCGCTATAAACTGACCGGCGAGGGCGGGCGGCAGATCATCTCGCTCCATGTCGCGGGCGAGTTCCTGGACCTGCAGCACATGTTCCTGGGCGTCGCCGACACCAGCGTCCAGGCGCTGACCGCAGCGGAGATCGCGTTGGTTCCGATGGCGGCGCTGGAAGCGCTGTCGCTCACCCGCCGGGCGATCGGCCGCGCGCTTTGGATCGATACGCTGATCGACTCGTCGATCTTCCGCGAATGGGTGGTCAATGTCGGCCGGCGCGACAGCCGCGCGCGGGTGGCGCATATCCTGTGCGAATTCTCGCTCCGGCTGGAGGCGGCGGGGCTCGCGGCCGATCACAAATACGAGCTGCCGATGACCCAGGAGCAGCTTGCCGACGCGGTCGGGCTGACCTCCGTGCACGTCAACCGGGTGCTTCGCCAATTGGGCGAGGAGGGGCTGATCAGCCGCGACCGGCGCCACATCGTGATCGAGGACTGGAATGGGCTGCGGGAAGCGGGCGACTTCAACGAGCGCTACCTGCACCATGATTCCAGCGCGGCGCTGGCGCAAAGCTGATCCACGTTCTTGCGCTCGGCCCATTTGTGGCTCAGCCTGACGCCTTCCGGGTTGTAGAGTTCCACCCCGAATCGATAGCGGGGTTTCCCAATGTCCAGAAAAGATCATATCCGCCACCACACGGACCGTGCGTTCGAGGAACTCGACCGTGCCCGCGCCGCAGCCAGCGACGAGGCGGCGATCGCGCACCTCGAGCTCAGCGAGCTTCACCTCGAGCAGATGCACCGGCTGACCGAAGCGCCGCAACCGGCGCTCCGCCTGGTAACCGACGACGCGTAAAAACCTAAGTTAATCAGATTGTTGCTTCCCGTTTATCTATGTGAATGCGGGAAACACGCGAACTGACCCATAGCTGTACTCGTACTAATACGGGGACGAAACGTGGCGGGCGGGGACGATATCAGCTTTCATTCGAAGCGGGCGATGGCCGAGCTCGATCTTGCCGTGCGCGCGGAGACGAGCGCGGCGGCAAGGGCGCACTTCGGCCTGTCCTCGCTCCACCTCGACCGTATGCGCGTGCTGACCGAAAAGGTCGTGGCGCCGCGCTAACTCGATTGCCGAGGCGCCGGTGAGCGGCGATAAGCCCCTTCGAGTCCACTCGGAGGGGTTTTTCATGCGTACCATCGCCGCCGCCGCCGCACTGATGCTGACCGCGGGCTGCGCGGCGCCCAAGGATGCCGCCGAAGCGCCCAAGGTCGAAGCCTCGTCCCGCTACGCCTTCTGGCGCCCGGCACCGGTGCTGGACGCGCCGGAGCCTTCCGTGACGGTGCAAGGCGCTCCCGCAGAGGCCTGGCGTGCGGTCGCGCCCGAGAACCTGCTGGTGATCGACCTCAAGGACGGTGGGCGGGTGGTGATCGAACTCGCGCCCGATTTCGCGCCGGTCCATGTCGCCAATGTCCGCGCCTTTGCCAAAGGCGGCTGGTGGAACGACGCGGCGATCTACCGCGTGCAGGACAATTATGTCGCTCAGTGGGGCAATGGCGACGCCAAGGTGGCGCAGCCCGCCGGCGTGGTCGCCAAGCCGCCGGCGGAATATCATCGCGCGCTTGCCGGGCTCAAGGTCCGGCCGCTGGGCTTTCCCGACAGCTATGCGCCGGTGGTCGGCCATGCCGACAGCTGGCCGATCGGCTACGACCCGGAGGAAGGCCGCGCCTGGCTGACCCATTGCTACGGCTATGTCGGCGTCGGCCGCGACCTGGCGCCCGACACCGGCACCGGCGGAGAGCTTTACGCGGTGATCGGCCACGCACCGCGCCATCTGGACCTCAACATCGCGGTGATCGGCCGGGTGGTGGAGGGAATGGCGTTGCTGTCGGCGCGTCCCCGGGGCACGGAGGCATTGGGGTTCTACAAGGACGCGGCGCAGAACATCGGCATCGCCCGGGCGCGGCTGGCGAGCGACATGCCGGCGGCGGAGCGGCCCAGGTTCGAAGTGCTGCGCTCCGACAGTCTGGCGTTCAGCCAATATGTCACGGGACGCGCCAATCGCGGCGGCGATTTCTTCAATCGGCCGGCGGGCGGCGTCGACATCTGCAACGCGGCGGTGCCGGTGCGCAAGGTCGGGGGCTGATCGGAGAGGCCGCCCTTACCGGGGCGGCGAAGGTCAGGCGAAGAATCGGCGGCGGGCTTTCGCGCCGCCGCCGTTTTTCAGCTCTCAAGCGGTGTCAGGCAGCGTAGGCCTGTTCGGCGCTCATCGGGCGGCGAATGGTGCGGACGATCTGCCCGCCCGCAATCATCGGTGCGTTCTCAAGCGGCAGGGCCGTCGCGCAGAAGGCGCATTCGGCCATGGAGCGGCCAATATACCAATGGGTCCGCCCGCAACCCGGGCAGTAATTGGCCTCATGCTCGCGGTACACGATGTGATAACCGCGGGTCTCCGCTTTGGGCACGATACAACCGCCGCGGGCTTCCAGAATACTCGTCGCCATACCTTGGCTCCTTCTCACTCACTTGCCGGCTCAACGAGCGATGACTCCGAGAAGTTTCATGGCGTTAGGATGAACGAGGCCACTCGGAGTCCGGCTCGGGCGGGGAAACAGTGCCAAAAACCGCAGTTTTCCGCCGCGACGAGGCGTTGCCGACGGGCGATGAGCCGAGCTTAAGAAATTTGAAGGAAAGCCATAAACGGCTCTTTTCGGCACAAAGTGCGGCATCTTTGCTACAGTTTGATGCGATCGTTGCGCCGCCTTCCAAGCTGGCGATCCCGGCGCGAAGCGCGGCTTCGGTGGACCACGACGACCACGATCGGGAAGGCCAGGGCCACCGCAACGGCAATTCCAAACTCGAACACGTAAATTCCTCAGCAGGCGCCCACCCCCAAGAGGCTTATGCCATATCCCGCCTTGGGCGTCGTCGGCGTAAAGCAACGACTCCGCCGGTTTTTTTAGTGGTTCAGGCGCCTGCGTCCGCCAGAGCGGCGGCGAGACTTTCGCGGATGGCACGGAGTTCGGCACGCGGGAAGTGCGTCTCGGCTTCTGGTGCTGTCAACTGGGGAGCGACGGAGGAGGCGGGACCCTGCTCGTCCTCGGCCCCGGCTGGGCCTCCGGCAAGAAGCTGCTGGACGCCGCGGATGGTGTAGCCGTCCTGGCTGAGCAGGCGGTGGATTCGCTGGGCGAGCGCCACGTCCGCCGCGCGGTAATAGCGGCGGTTGCCGGCGCGCTGCAGGGGCTTCAACTGGGGAAAGCGCGTTTCCCAATAGCGCAGGATGTGCTGCGGCACGCCGAGCTCGGCGGCAAGCTCACCGATCGTCCTGAAGGCCTGTTCGCTTTTGCGGCTCGGCTCCGGCATCGCAACCGCCCTTTAGAGGGACTTGGCGATACGCTCGCGCATGATCTGGCTGGCGCGGAAGGTGAGCACCCGGCGGGGCGCGATCGGCACTTCGACGCCGGTCTTGGGATTGCGGCCGACCCGCTCGCCCTTGTCGCGCAGGATGAAGCTGCCGAAGCCGGAAATCTTGACGTTGTGGCCGTCGGAAAGGGAGGCGCACATGTGGAACAGGATACGCTCGACAATGCCGGCCGAATCGGAACGCGAAAGCCCGATTTCGCGGTGAATGACGTCGGCGAGGTCCGCGCGCGTCAAGGTGCCCGCTTCCGTGCGCCTCATGATACCTGCATCAGCCATGACTTCTCCTCCCCCAGAGAATTGATTTAAAACCATAACGCAGGTTGTTGGTATGTGCAAACCGTCGTTGCGGCGAGTTGCCCTTAGTAGCGGGCAACCGCCGCACCCCAAGTGAAACCGCCGCCCATTGCTTCGAGGACGATGAGATCGCCCTTCTTTATGCGGCCGTCCTTGACCGCGACGTCGAGGGCGAGCGGAACGGACGCGGCGGAGGTGTTGGCGTGCTGGTCCACCGTGACGATCACACGGCTGGGGTCGAGGCCGAGCTTCTTCGCCGTGGCGTCCAGGATGCGCTTGTTGGCCTGGTGCGGGACGACCCAGTCGACTTCCGACGGCTGATGGCCGGAGACGGTGAGGACTTCTTGCAGGACATCGGCGAGGTTGGTGACCGCGTGGCGGAACACTTCCCTGCCCCTCATCCGAAGCTTGCCGACCGTGCCGGTGGTGGACACGCCGCCATCGACAAAAAGGAGGTCGTTGTGACGGCCGTCGGCGTGGAGGCGGGTGGCGAGAATGCCGCTGTCTTCCGTCTCCTGCGCATGGAGGACGAGGGCGCCGGCACCGTCGCCGAACAGCACGCACGTCGTCCGGTCCTCCCAGTCGAGGATTCGGCTGAAGGTTTCGGAGCCGATGACGAGGGCGTAATCGGCCATGCCGCCCTTCAGCATATTGTCGGCCACGGAGAGGGCGTAGAGGAAACCGGTGCACACCGCCGCGACGTCAAAGGCGATGCAATCGTTGATGCCGAGCGCGGTCTGGACTCGGGTGGCGCTGGCCGGAAAGGTCTGGTCGGGCGTTGCGGTGGCAAGAACGATGAGGCCGATCTTGTCCGCGGCGACGCCGGCGGCCTCGAGGGCTTTTCCAGCGGCCTCGGTGGCGAGGGTCGCGGTGGTTTCGCCGTCGGCGGCGATGTGGCGGGCCTCGATGCCGGTGCGCTCAACGATCCATTCGTGGGTGGTATCGACCCGCTCGGCAAGCTGGGCGTTGGTCACCCGGTTGAGCGGAAGCGCCGAGCCTGTGCCGACGATGACGGAGCGGCGGCTCATTTGGCCGGTGCCTTTGCCTGCTCGCGGTGGGCGGGAATGCGCTCGAGATCCTCGATGATCTTGCGGGTCAGATCCTCGCGCACCATTCGTGCGGCGACCCGGATCGCGTTGGCGACGCCCTTGTCGTTGGCGCTGCCGTGGCTCTTCACGACCAGGCCGTTGAGGCCAAGGAAGACGGCGCCATTGTGGTTGTTCGGATCGAGGTGGTGCTTGAGAAGCTCGGTCGCCGGGCGCGAAATCAGGAAGCCGATCTTGGAGCGCAGCGACGAGGTGAATGCACGGCGCAGCAGATCGGTGACGAAGCGGGCGGTGCCTTCCAGCGACTTCAAGGCGATGTTGCCGGAAAAGCCGTCGGTGACGACCACATCGACGTCGCCGCGCGAGATCTTGTCCCCTTCGATGAAGCCTTCGAAGCGCATGCCGAGATAGTCGGCCTCGCGAAGGATGGCGGCGGCATCCTTGAGCTCGTCGGTGCCCTTCAGCTCCTCGGTGCCGATGTTGAGGAGCTGGACCCGGGGCTTCTCGAGATCGAGCACGACGCGGGAATAGGCCGCGCCCATGACCGCGAACTGGACGAGGTTGCGGGCGTTGGATTCGGTGTTGGCGCCGAGATCGAGCATGACGAGGTCGTTCTCGCCAAGCGTCGGCAGCAAGGCGGCGAGCGCGGGGCGATCGATGCCGGGCATTGTGCGCAGCGCGAGCTTGGCCATCGCCATCAGCGCGCCGGTGTTGCCCGCCGAGACGGCGGCGTCGGCTTCGCCGGCCTTTACGGCGGCGATGGCGCGGCCCATCGACGTGGTCTTGGCGCGGCGGATCGCCTGGGTGGGCTTGTCCTCGGCCGCGATCGTGTCGGGGGTGTGGATGATTGTCGCAACGGAGGCGAGGCCG
Source organism: Allosphingosinicella sp. (assembly GCA_036399755.1). Classification (GTDB taxonomy): domain Bacteria; phylum Pseudomonadota; class Alphaproteobacteria; order Sphingomonadales; family Sphingomonadaceae; genus Allosphingosinicella. Next base: position 980 of record DASWMM010000401.1, on the reverse strand, counting down.
TCGTGGCGCGCGACTTCGGCCGTCAGCGCGGCTTCGTCACCGAACAGCAGGAAGGAAAGATCGGGGCGGCGGCGCCAGGCCAATTGAGCCCCGGCGCACATCACGGCCGGGCCTACATCGCCACCCATCGCGTCGATTGCGATTCGTGGCGCGTTGCCCACCCTAGCCATCTCCTAAACGCCGAAAACGGGCTCTTACGCCTCGACCGGCCGGATTTCACGCCCATTATAGTGGCCGCAGCCGGCGCACAGATTGTGGGGCAAGCGCAGCTCGCCGCAATTCGGGCATTCCTGGTAGTTTACCGGCTTCAGCGCATCGTGGCTGCGGCGCATGTTGCGCTTCGAAGGCGACGTTTTTCTTTTCGGGACGGCCATCCTGGCACCTGTTCCAATCGATCGGGTTCGTTGATGCGGCGAAAGCGGGCCATGGTCAACGGCCGGGTGGGCCGCAGGCCGTGCGGCCGGGTTGCTCTCGCCAGAGCGGGGCTGCCTATAGCCTATCCAGCAATCGTTGCAAGCGCGGCGTGGCCGTGCGAACCGGGTGGCGACCACAGGGGAGGACGGCCATGCAGATCACGCTTCCGATCACGCTCACCATTGCCGCGGCGGCGGCCTTGATCAACATCTGGCTCGGCGTGCGGGTGAGCCAGCTTCGCCTCCGCCACAAGGTCTCGGTCGGCGAGGGCGGCAATGCGCAGGTGACGGCGCGGATGCGGGCGCATGGCAATTTCATCGAATATACGCCGTTTTTCCTGATCCTGCTGGCTCTGGTGGAGCTTTCGCGGGGATCGAAGACGTGGCTGTGGGCGGTGGCGATCGTCTACATCCTCGGGCGGCTTGCGCATCCGTTCGGGATGGACCGTGCGGCGCCCAACAAGCTTCGCATGATCGGGGTGGTGATCACCTGGACGGTGCTGCTCGGGCTTGCGGTCTACGCGATCACGATAACGTATCTGGGTGCGACGAAGCCGGGCATGACCT
>DASWMM010000400.1:0-1734 GCA_036399755.1 Allosphingosinicella sp. | reverse complement strand
TGTCGATCTCGATGATCTTGACGTACAGCCCCGGAGACTGCGTCTGCGGCGTCGGGGTGATATCCACCCAGCCAACAGCCACCGCGCCGATCGCCAGAATGATGAGCAGCGCGACAATGAGCAGGATCGTACGTAACATGGATCAACCTCTCGCTTTTACCGGACAACACATCTTGGCACATTTCGGTTGCACACCCGCAACGATCCTTTTGCACCCACCCGGCGAGGCGAAAGGTTGACGCCCGCTCCGTGAGAGGCTATCCGCGCCCCCGCTTTACCGGGCATTTTCATGCCCCGCATCATATCAGGACGAGAGTATCATGTCGCGCATTTGCGAACTGACCGGCAAGGGCCGGCAGGTGGGACACAATGTTTCCCACGCCAACAACAAGACCAAGCGCACGTTCCTTCCGAACCTGCAGAACGTGACGCTGATCAGCGATTCGCTGGCCCGCGGCGTGAAGCTGCGCGTGTCGATGAACGGCCTGCGCTCGGTTGAGCATGTCGGCGGCCTCGATAATTGGCTCACCAAGACTTCGGACGAGAAGCTGAGCCTCAAGGCCCGCCGCCTGAAGCGTGAGATCGCCAAAAAGGTCGTCGAGACCGCAGCGGCCTGATTCGCCCTTCGGCGGATCTCCCCTCATAAGATGAACTTGAGCAGCAGCGTCCGTTGGATGCTGTTGTAATTGTTGTCGGACGTTATCCACAGGATGCTGCGTCCGCCTTCCCGAGTCACGCTCAGCCCCTCCATGTTGTCGGCGAGCGGCCAGCCCAGGTCGGCGATCTCTACCCCCTCGATCAGCCCGCCGGAGCGCGTCGCCGGTATCGGCGCCTCCACGACCTTCGCAACGAAGCCGCCTTTGAAGATGTTCACCTCGCGGTTCAGCAGCAGCATCCGCCCGTCCGGCGCCAGCGCGGCGTCGGTGATCCGGTAACCCTCGGGTGGGTGGTAGCGCATCTTCACCGCGCGCGTGCCCGGCGTCGCCGGATCGCCCAAAAACATCAGGGCGTCGCTGATCCCGCCTTTGCCTTCCGAGAAAACCAGGAAGCGGCCGTCGGAAAGCCGGAGCATCGCCTCGCCGCCGTTGTTCGCGCGCCAGTCCTTCATCGCCTTTGGCTTGGCGAAGGAGTCGCGCCGCCAGGTCTCGCGGTGATAGCGGATCGCCAGGTTGCGCCGCTCCAGCATCACCCAGGCCAGCGGGCCGAGCACCGCCATCGCCTCGACGTCGCGGTCCGCCTTTGAGTCGGCGGACGCGCCCATGCCGGGGGTCAGCGAAATCTGCGCCCGCACCGTGGTCGCATTTCCGGGCAGCGGGAACCGGATCAGCCAGCCCGAGTCGCTGAACGCCGTCACCTGCCCGCCCTCGACATGAAGCGCCGAAAGGCCGCCGAAGCGCGGATCGTTGCTGGTCAGCGACCAGGCGCCATCGAGCCGCAACCGGCCTGTCAACCCGCGCACATCCTCCACCCGCTCGAAGGTGACGAAGCTGACCGCGGGCGGCGGCGGCGCTGGGGTGATGCGGTTGGGCGCATGGCTGCCCAAGGCCACCAGGAACAGGATCGCGGGCAGGGCAACACGGACACGCATGAACCGCCTTTAACAGGTGAACGGCGGCTGACGAGGCCATTCAGGACCGGCTCAAGCACGCGGCGGCATAAGGGCTTCAACGACGAAGGCCAGCACCTTCCGTCTGACGCGAATTTTCAGGAGTTTCGCCATGTTGAAGAAGTTCT
>DASWMM010000399.1:0-8737 GCA_036399755.1 Allosphingosinicella sp. | reverse complement strand
ACGGCGACGGCCGGCCGGATGGACGATCGGTGCTGGTCGACCGCCTCAACGCGCCGTTCGGCATCGCAGTCATCAATAACGACTTGTACGTGGCGAACACCGACGCGGTGGTGCGTTACCCGTTCACGCCCGGCCAGACGCGGATCACGGCCCCGCCGGTCACGGTCGTCGGCCTGCCCGCCGGGCCGATCAACCACCATTGGACCAAGAGCCTGGTGGCGAGCCCGGACGGAAAGCGGCTCTACGCAAGCGTGGGATCGAACAGCAATGCGCTGGAACGCGGCGTCGAAGCTGAGAAGGACCGGGCGGGGATCCTCGAGATCGACCCCGCAACCGGCCTCTACAAGGTGTTCGCAAGCGGGCTCAGGAACCCCAACGGTTTGACCTTCTACCCGGGCAGCAATACCTTGTGGACGGTGGTCAACGAGCGTGACGAGCTCGGTCCCAATCTGGTGCCCGATTACATGACCTCGGTGAAGCCCGGCGGCTTCTATGGCTGGCCGTACAGCTATTATGGCCAGCATGTGGACCCCCGGGTGCGGCCGCAGCGGCCCGATCTGGTGGCGCGTGCCATCAGCCCCGATTATGCGCTGAGCTCCCACGTCGCGGCGCTTGGCCTAGCCTTCTACGGGGGCGCAAGCTTCCCCGCGTCGTTCCAGGGCGGCGCCTTTATCGGCGAGCATGGCAGCTGGAATCGCACGGAGCCGCACGGCTACAAAGTGGCGTTCGTCAGCTTCCGGAACGGCAAGCCGGTGGGCATTCCCAAGGATTTCGTCACCGGCTTCCTGAAGGACGGTAAGGCGCGCGGGCGTCCGGTGGGCGTGTCGGTGGATCGGACCGGTGCGTTGATCGTGGCGGACGACGTCGGCAACACCGTGTGGCGGGTGAGCTATGCGGCCGCTTCGCCCGCACCGGCCACCCCCGCCGGTGCCGCGCCCGCGGGAGCGCGCTAGACCCGCCCGCGCTTTCCGCGTTGAGGCGCGCCCGCCTTGCCTCGGCACGGCCCAGCCGTTACGCCCGCGGAGGAATAGCGGGAGAGGCGAATGCGCATCGCGTGCCTGGGCGGCGGACCCGCCGGGCTGTATTTCGCGATTTCAATGAAGCTGCGCGACCCCGCGCACGAAATTGACTTGTATGAGCGCAACCGCGCCGACGACACGTTCGGCTGGGGCGTGGTGTTCTCCGACCAGACGGTCGAGAACCTGCTCGCCAACGACCCCGTGTCCGGCGCGGCGATCCAGGCTGAGTTCGCGCATTGGGACGATATCGACGTCCACATCCACGGCGAGACGATCCGCTCCTCCGGCCACGGCTTCATCGGCATCGGGCGCAAGCGGTTGCTGGCGATGTTGCAGGCGCGGGCTCTTGATCTCGGGGTGCGGCTGCACTTCGAGACGGAGGCGAGCGCTCGGCTCGAGGATTGGGCGGATCACGACCTGGTGATCGCCGCCGACGGCGCCAACAGCCGGATCCGCACCGCGTACGAGGAGCATTTTGGAGTCGATATCCAGCTTCGACCCAACCGCTTCTTTTGGTTCGGGACGGGGAAGGTGTTCGATGCCTTCACCTTCGCCTTCGAGGAGACCGGCGCCGGGTGGGTGTGGGCGCACGCCTATCGCTTCGATGAAGCGCACTCGACCTTTATCGTCGAAATGGCGCCGGAGACCTGGGCGGGGCTCGGCCTCGACCGGATGGAGCAGGACGAGGCGATTGCACTGTGCGAGGGCATTTTCACGAAGTATCTCGACGGGCACGCACTGCAATCCAACGCGCGGCATTTGCCGGGGCCGCAGGCGTGGCTGCAGTTCCGGCGGATTCTGTGCGAGCGTTGGTCGCATCGCAATCTGATCCTGCTCGGCGATGCGGCGCATACCGCCCATTTCTCGATCGGATCGGGGACCAAGCTTGCGCTTGAGGATGCGATCAAGCTTGCCGAGGTGCTGAGCCGGCCGGGATTGTCGCGTGAGGCGGCGGTGGAGGAATACCAGGCGGAGCGCAGTGTCGAGGTGCTCAAGCTGCAGAACAGCGCGCGTAATTCCACCGAATGGTTCGAGACTCTGGAACGCTACCTGCACTTCGCGCCGATCCAATTCGCTTACTCGCTGCTCACCCGGTCGCAGCGCGTGAGCCACGAGAATCTGCGGCTGCGGGACAAGAACTGGCTGGAGGGGGTGGAGCGCTGGTTTCAGAGCCAGGCGCGTGGCGCGCCGGTCAACGATCCGGCGCCGCCGATGTTTGCGCCCTACCGGCTTCGCGAGATGCGGCTGGCCAACCGCGTGGTGGTCTCGCCGATGGCGACGTACTCGGCGGAGGGCGGCGTGCCGAACGATTTCCACCTCGTTCATTACGGCACGCGGGCGCAGGGCGGCGCGGGGCTGGTCTATACCGAGATGACCTGCGTCTCGGCCGAAGGGCGGATCACGCCGGGCTGCCCGGGGCTCTACACGGACGAGCAGGCGGCGGCGTGGGCGCGGATCGTCGAGTTCGTGCATGCCAACAGCCAGGCGAAGATGTGTCTGCAGCTCGGCCATTCGGGGCCGAAGGGGAGCACCAGGGTCGGCTGGGAGGGGTATGACGTGCCGCTCGACGACGGCAACTGGCCGGTAATGGCCGCCTCCGACGTGCCGTGGAGCGCTGCCAACCAGGTGCCGCGGCCGATGACGCGCGCCGACATGGACGCGGTGCGCGCGCAGTTCGTGGCAGCGGTGCGGCGTGGGGCAGAGGCCGGGTTCGACATGGTCGAGCTCCACGCCGCGCACGGCTATTTGCTGTCGAGCTTCATCACCCCGCTGACCAACCGGCGGAGCGACGACTATGGCGGCAGCCTGGAAAACCGGCTGCGCTTCCCCTTGGAGGTGTTCAGGGCGATGCGCGCCGCATGGCCGGCGGAGAAGCCGATGGCCGTGCGCATTTCCGCCAACGACTGGATGGGCGATGCCGGCGTTACGCCCGACGAAGCGGTGGCGATCGGCCGGGCCTTTGCCGAGGCGGGCGCGGATTTGATCGACGTGTCCGCAGGGCAAACCTGGGCGGAGAGCCGGCCGGTCTATGGGCGCATGTTCCAGACGCCGTTCGCCGACAAGGTGCGCAACGAAGGCCGGGTGGCGACCATGGCGGTGGGCAATATCTACGAGCCGGACCAAGTGAATTCGATCCTGGCCGCCGGGCGCGCCGATCTGGTGGCGCTGGCGCGGCCGCATCTGGTGGATCCGATGTGGACGTTGCGGGCCGCGGCGGGCTTCGATTACCGCGAACAGTGGGTGCCGCCGCCGTATCTGGGCGGGGTGGCGCAGTTGGCACGCAACATGAAGCGGGAGCAGGAAATGGCGCTCAAGGCATGAGGGGCAGAAGGCCCTCACCCTCCCACCCGGCTGCGCCGGGCGGGCCCCTCCCTCACCCGAGATGGGAGAGGGGCTGTTCGGCGGCGCTGACTTTAGCCCCTCTCCCCTTGCGGGAGAGGGAGGGACCCGCCGCGAAGCGGTGGGAGGGTGAGGGACTTTGACCCGCCTTTCAGGACATCACGCCCTGATCACCGGCGGCGGCACCGGCATCGGCGCGGCGATCGCGCACGCACTGGCGGCGGAGGGGGCGAAGCTGACGCTGATCGGGCGGCGGCTAGAGAAGGTTGAGGAGACTGCAGACCAAATCCGTTCGTCTCGAGCGAAGTCGAGGGGCGCTGGCACGGACTCCGAGGTGCGCCCCTCGACTTCGCTCGGGACGAACGAGGTGGGATGTTGCGTGGCTGACGTGACGGTGCGCGCCCAGGTGGATGCCGCCTTCGCCCAAGCCCGCGAGGCTCACGGCCCAATCACCATACTCGTCAACAACGCCGGCGCCGCCGAGGCCGCGCCGTTCGCCAAGGTCACTGAAGACCTTTGGCGCAGGATCATGGCGGTGAATCTCGATGCGCTGCTGCATTGCACCCAAGCGGCTTTGCCCGATCTGCTGGCGGCCGAGAACGGGCGGATCGTCACGGTTGCCTCCACCGCCGGGCTCAAGCCCTATCTCTACACCGCGCCTTATGTGGCGGCGAAGCATGGTGCGGTGGGGCTTACCCGGGCGCTGGCGCTCGAGCTTGCCAAGACGCAGGTGACCGCCAACGCGGTCTGCCCCGGCTTTACCGATACCGACATCGCTGCCGAGGCGATCGCCAAGATCCAGGCTTCAACCGGCCGTTCGGAGGAGGAGGCGCGCGGGGCACTGGCGAGGCTCAGTCCACAGAACCGGCTGGTGACTCCCGAGGAAGTGGCGAATGCGGTGGTCTGGTTGTGCCTGCCGGAAAGCCGGGGAATGAACGGCCAGGCGATCGCCGTGGCCGGCGGGGAGGTGATGTGACGTTCGATCCCAAGACCTATGCGCCCGAGCACTTTCTCTGGGCTTTCGAGGGCGCGGTCGCCACGGTGACTTTGAACCGGCCGGAGCGGAAGAACCCCCTCACCTTCCAGAGCTATGCGGAGCTTCGCGACCTGTTTCGGGCGCTGGTCTATGCCCGGGGCGTGAAGGCGGTGGTGGTTGCCGGGGCCGGCGGCAATTTCAGCTCGGGCGGCGACGTGCACGACATCATCGGGCCGCTGACGAAGATGGCGATGCCGGAGCTGCTCGATTTCACGCGCATGACCGGCGACCTCGTCAAGGCGATGCGCGGCTGCCCGCAACCGATCGTCGCCGCGGTGGACGGCATCTGCGCGGGCGCGGGGGCAATCGTGGCTATGGCGAGCGACCTGCGGCTGGCGACGCCGCGGGCGCGCACCGCCTTTCTGTTCAGCCGGGTGGGGCTCGCGGGATGCGACATGGGCGCCTGCGCGATCCTGCCGCGCATCATCGGCCAGGGGCGGGCGGCGGAACTGCTGTATACGGGGCGGTTCATGACCGCGGAGGAAGGCGAGCGCTGGGGTTTCCACAACCGGGTGGTGGAGCCGGACGGGTTGCTCGGAGGGGCGCACACGCTGGCGCGGGAGCTGGCGGCGGGGCCGAGCTTCGCTCACGGAATCACCAAGACGCAGCTCAACCAGGAATGGAACGTGAGCCTGGAGACGGCGATCGAAATGGAGGCACAGGCGCAGGCGCTGTGCATGGCCACCAACGATTTCCGGCGGGCGTTCGAGGCCTTCGCGGCGAAGAAGGTGCCGGAGTTTCGGGGTGATTAGGGAGTGTGCCCTCACCCTGCGTCGCTACGCTCCGCTGTCCCTCTCCCCTGCAGGGAGAGGGACGATCAACCCCTCTCCCTGCAGGGGAGAGGGAGGGGCCCGAGCCGCAGGCTCGGGAGGGTGAGGGCATGAAAAGGCCTCCCGGCTACGAGATGCTTCAAAGAGCGCGGCGGTTGCGGCGTGAGATGACGCCGCAGGAGAAGATCCTGTGGGCGCAGCTTCGGGGGCGGCGCTTCTCGGACGCGAAATTCCGCAAGCAGATGTGGTTGGCCGGTTTTGTCGCCGATTTTGCCTGTCCCGAGGCGCGGCTGGTCGTGGAAGCCGACGGCAGCCAGCATACCGATAACGTTGCCTATGACGAGGAGCGGGAGCGGGCATTCACGCGCCTCGGATGGCGCACGCTTCGGTTCTGGAACAACGAAATCAACGAGAATCTGGACGGGGTGCTTATGGTCATTGGGGAGGCACTGCCCTCACCCTCCCACCCGGCTGCGCCGGGCGGGCCCCTCCCTCTCCCCTCCAGGGAGAGGGGGTTATGAGCGACCGTGCGTTTCTCGACTGGCCGTTCTTCGACGATCGGCATCGGGTGCTGGCCGCCGGGTTAGAGGCCTGGTGCGCGGCGAACCTTCGCGACGACGAGCCCGACGACGTCGACGAGGCTTGCCGTACGCTGGTGCGCAGCCTCGGCGCGGGCGGGTGGCTTCGGCATTGCGTGCCGGACGAGGCGGGCAAGCTCGACGTGCGCTCGCTGGCGGTGATCCGGGAGACGCTGGCGCGGCATTCGGGGCTCGCCGACTTCGCCTTTGCGATGCAGGGCCTTGGATCGGGGACGATCAGCCTGTTCGGAACGGAGGCGCAGAAGGCAGCCTATCTGCCGGCGGTGGCGCGCGGCGAGAAGATCGCGGCTTTCGCGCTGACGGAGCCCGAGTCGGGCTCCGACGTGGCGTCGATGGGGACGACCGCGGTCGAGGCGGACGGCGGATGGGTGGTCGACGGCGCCAAGACCTATATCTCGAATGGCGGGATCGCCGATTATTACGTGCTGTTCGCGCGCACCGGCGAGGCGCCGGGGGCGAAGGGGATTTCCTGCTTCATCGTCGATGCGGACACGCCGGGGCTGGATGCAAGCGAGCGGATCGAAGTGATCGCGCCGCATCCGCTGGCGACCTTGCGGTTCGATGGCATGCGGCTGCCCGCCGAGGCGTTGCTCGGCGAGCGCGGGCGCGGCTTTGCACAGGCGATGGCGACGCTGGACATCTTCCGCACCACGGTCGGCGCGGCGGCGCTCGGCTTCGCGCGGCGGGCGCTGGATGAAGCGACGGAGCGGGCCCTGACCCGGCGGCTTGGGGCGGGCACGCTGGCCGACAATGCGATCACCCAGTCCAAGCTTGCCGAGATGGTGCTGGATGTCGAGACGTCGGCCTTGCTGATCTACCGCGCGGCGTGGCTTCGGGACGTCAAGGGTCTGCGCAACAGCAAGGAGGCGGCGCTTGCCAAGCTCCACGCCACCGACAGCGCGCAAAGCGTGATCGACAAGGCGGTGCAGATATTCGGCGGGCTTGGCGTAACGCGCGGGGTGGCTGTGGAGCGCTTGTACCGGGAAGTGCGGGCGCTGAGGATCTACGAGGGGGCGTCGGAGGTGCAGAAGGTGGTGATCGCGCGGGCGCATCTGGCGGAGCATCGGCGGTGAGGACCCTGCTCCCCCCCGGCTGGCCGCGGCCGAAGGGCTATTCGAATGGCATCGAGGCGCGGGGGCGACTGGTGTTCACGGCCGGGGTAATCGGCTGGGACGAGACGGAGACAATCGTGTCCGACACGCTGGCCGGACAGTTCGAGCAGGTGTTGAAGAACACGCTCGCCATCCTCGCCGAGGCGGGGGCGGGGCCGGAGCATGTCGTGCGGATGACGTGGTACGTCACCGACCGGGACGCCTATGTCGCGGGGTTGCGGGCGATCGGCGCGGCGTGGCGGGCACTGATGGGGGCGCACTATCCCGCGATGGCGGTGGTTGCGGTGTCGGGGTTGATGGAGCCAAAGGCGAAGGTCGAGATCGAGACGATAGCGGTGGTGCCGGAGTGACGGCGCACCTCGACACCTTCGTGCGCGATCGGCTGCCGGCGCGGGAGGAGCAGCCGGATTTCCTCTTTGAACTGCCGGAGCTTCGCTATCCCGAGCAGTTGAACGCGGCGGTGGCGCTGCTTCGCGGCGGCGACCGGGACGCGCTGGCGGTGCTGAACGATGCCGGGCGCTGGACCTATGGCGACATGGACGCGCTGTCCGACCGGATCGCGCGGGTGCTGGCCGAGGAGGAAGAACTGGTGCCCGGCAACCGGGTGCTGCTGCGCGGGCCGAACGGCGCGATGCTGTTCGCCTGCTGGCTCGGCGTGCTCAAGGCCGGCGGGGTGGTGGTGGCGACCATGCCGATCCTGCGGGCGGGGGAGATCGCCACCATCCTCGAGCGGGCGCAGGTGAGCCACGCCATCGTCGATGCGCGCTGCCTGGACGATTTTACGCCGGCGGCGGCGCAGGCGGGAACGGTGCGCTCGCTCCTTACCTACCACGGGGATGAAGGCACAGGCGCGCTGGAGGCGCGGTTGCAGGGGGAGGCGCCCGGTTTCCCGCCAGTCGCCACCCGGCGCGACGATGTGGCGCTGATCGCCTTCACCTCCGGCACCACCGGCAAACCCAAGGGCTGCGTGCAGTTTCATCGCGACGTGCTCGCCTGCGCCGACAGCTTCGCGCGGCATGTGCTCAAACCCGAGGCGGGGAGCCGCTGGCTGTGCTCGGCGCCGGTCGCCTTTACTTTCGGGCTCGGTATGCAGCTGATCTTCCCGTGGCGCTTCGGCGGAACGGCGGTGACGGTAGAGCAGCCGGGCCCCAAGGCCCTGCTGGAGGCGGTGGAGCGCTTTCGGGTCACCAACCTCGCCACTGCGCCGACCGCGTACAAGGCGATGCTCGGCGCCGTGGCGGAGCACGATTTGTCGTCGCTCAGCACCTGCGTGTCGGCGGGCGAGCATCTGCCCGCCGCCACCTGGCAGGCCTGGCGGGAGGCGACGGGGCTCTGGATCGTCAACGGCATCGGCGCGACGGAGATGATGCACATCTTCATTTCCGCGTCGGGCGGCGACATCCGCCCCGGCGCGACCGGCAAGGCGGTGCCGGGCTACCGGGCCTGCGTGCTGGACGAAGCGGGCCGCCCCCTGCCCCACGGCACCGGCCGGCTGGCGGTGAAGGGGCCGACCGGGTGCCGCTATTTCGACGACGCGCGGCAGGCGGTGTACGTGTCGGATGGCTGGAATGTGACGGGCGACACCTACCGCGCCGACCAGGACGGCTATTTCTGGTACGTCGCGCGGTCCGACGACATGATCATCTCGGCCGGGTACAACATCGCGGCGCCGGAGGTGGAGAACGCGCTGTATGCCCACCCGGCGGTTGCGGAGTGCGCGGTGATCGGCGTCCCCTGCGAGGAGCGCGGGCAGCGGGTAAAGGCGTTCGTGGTGGCGGCGGAAGGGCACGCGCCGGGCGACGATCTGGCAACAACGCTGCAGGAGCATGTGAAGGCGACAATCGCCCCCTACAAATATCCC
>DASWMM010000398.1:0-1528 GCA_036399755.1 Allosphingosinicella sp. | reverse complement strand
CGCCATCTCCCGCACCGTCGCGCGGCGGACCGGCCCCGTCTCGGGCGCATCGCGCGGTGGCCAGGCGGAGAGGAGGAAGGCGATCCACTTGGCATAATCATTGGCGCTGGTCTGCACGCCGCCCATCGCGCCGAACGCGCCGTGGCGCATGGTCGGCTCCTCGGCCCAGGCGTCATTCTCCCAGCGGTAGCCGATGGCGCGGCGCTCGATGGGCCAGTCGGTGACCTGATATCCGGTCGACGCCATGCCGAGCGGGCGCTGGATGTTGCGGCTGATATACTGGTCGTAGGGCATGCCGGACACGTTCGTCACGATGCGGCCGAGCAAAGCGTAGCCGAAGTTGGAATATTCGAAGGTGAGGCCGGGCGCGCGCGTGAACGGCACGCCTTTCTTCAGCGTGGCGGTAAACTCGGCCTCGCTCATCACCTGCTGGCGGTCGCCCCAAGGGTCGTCGGTGACGAAGCCGGAGACGTGGTTGAGGAGGTCGCGGACCCGGATGCGGGCGGAGTCCTTCGTCGGATAGCGCCACGCCTTGAGCTCGGGCACGTAGGTCTCGGCCAGCGCGTCGAGCGAGAGCTTGCCCTCGTCCCGCAGCTTGAGGATCGCCATCGCCGTAAACGCCTTTGACATGGAGGCGATGCGGAACAGGCTGTCCGCCGTGACCGGCCGGCGCGCTGCCGTAAGATCCTGGGTTCCATAGGCTTTTACATGAACCAGGCGGCCGTCCTGGACGATGCCGTAGACCAGGCCGGGCGCGTGGCTCGATTGCTGGAACTCGCCGAAGATGCGGTCGATCTCCGGGATTGCCCTGACGACCTCGGCGGTTTGCGCAGTGGCGGCGGCGGGTGCCAGCAGCAGGAAAAGCGCGCCCAAGAGTTTCAGCATGATTTCGTCCTCCCGTGCCATCGCCTTAGCGGCGCGGCGGAACCAACGGCAAGGCGCTTCGCTCTCCTCCCCCATGAGCGACTTCGACCATGATTGCCTGGTAATCGGCGGCGGGCCGGCCGGCCTCACCGCCGCCATCTACCTTGTCCGCTTCCACCTTTCGCTGAAGCTCGTCGACGGCGGCAGGAGCCGGGCGAGCTGGATTCCATCCAGCCACAATCACGCCGGCTACCCCGGCGGGATCAACGGCAAGGAATTGCTCAGCCTGATGAAGGAGCAGGCGCAGATGTACGGCGCCTCGATCGTCGCCGGGCACGTCAAACGCCTCGACAGGATCGAGGGGGGCTTCCGCGCCGAATGGGGCGAAGGATCTGTCACGGCGCGCAAGGTGCTGCTCGCCACGGGCGTCACCAACCGCCGCCCGCCGATGGACCCGGAACTGCATGATGAAGCGCTCGCCCGCGGCCTGATCCGCTATTGCCCGATCTGCGACGGCTATGAGGTCACCGACAAGAAAGTGGGCGTGATCGGCTCGGGCTCGCACGGGGTTGCCGAAGCGGTGTTCCTGCGCGGCTTCACTGAGGACATCACGCTGATCGCACCGCATGATGCGCACGATCTTGCCGGAGAAGATCAGGAGAAG
>DASWMM010000397.1:0-4176 GCA_036399755.1 Allosphingosinicella sp. | reverse complement strand
GATGTCGACTCCGGCGAGATCGGCCATCTGGAAGGGGCCCATCGGCATTCCGAATTCGACATGGACGCGATCGACCTGCTCGGGCGTCGCGCCTTCGAGGAGGAGTCGCATCGCCTGGGTCTGGCGGGGAATCAGCATGCGGTTGCCGATGAAACCGTAGCAAACGCCCGCCACGACCGCGACTTTGCGGATCTTCTTGGCAAGCTGCATGGCGGTGACCAGCACGTCGGGCGCCGTCTTGGCGCCCCGCACCACTTCCAGAAGCTTCATGATGTTGGCCGGCGAGAAGAAGTGCAGGCCGACCACGTCCTCGGGGCGCGAGGTGGAGGCGGCGATCTCGTCGATGTTCAGGTACGACGTGTTGGAGGCGAGGATGGCGCCCGGCTTGCAGATCGAGTCGAGCTTGCCGAAGACTTCCTTCTTCACGTCCATATTCTCGAACACGGCCTCGATGACGAGGTCGCAATCGGACAGGTCGTCCAAGCTGAGCGAAGGCGTGAGGAGGGCCATGGCGCCTTCGACCTGCTCGGCCGTCATCTTGCCCTTGGCGGCGGTGGCTTCGTAATTCTTGCGGATGACGCCGGTGCCGCGGTCGAGCGCGTCCTGCTGCTGCTCGATGATCCGCACCGGAATGCCGGCGTTGAGGAAGTTCATCGATATACCGCCGCCCATGGTGCCGGCGCCGATCACGCCCACCTTGCGGATGGCACGGGGCTGGGTGTCCTCAGGCAAGTTCTCGATCTTCGCCGCCTTGCGCTCGGAGAAGAAGAAATATTGCTGGGCGCGGGCCTGGGTGCCGCTCATCAGCTCCATGAAAAGCTGGCGTTCGGTCATCACGCCCTGGGCATAAGGGCTGGAGACGGCGGCCTCGATCGCGCGGACGTTGTATTCGGGGGCGTCGAAGCCGCGGAACTTGCGGGCATTGGCCTTGCGGAATTCGTCGAACAGGCCCGGGTTGGCCCGCGCTTCGGCGAGCTTTTCGTCGAGTTCGCTCGATTTACGGATCGGGCGGGTGTCCTTGACCTCTTCGGCATAAGCGACGGCGTGCTGGAGAAGGTCGCCTTCGATCAGGCGATCGACCAGGCCGACCTCATAGGCTTCCTTGGCGCCGATCGGATCGCCGGTGGCGGCCATCTGCAGCGCCTTGGCGACGCCGGCGACTCGCGGCAGGCGCTGGGTGCCGCCGGCACCGGGGAGGAGGCCGAGCTTCACTTCCGGTACGCCGAGCTTGGCCGAGGGCACGGCGACGCGGTAGTGGGAGGCGAGCGCGACTTCGAGGCCGCCGCCGAACGCGGTACCGTGGATGGCGGCGACGACCGGCTTGGTGCAGGCCTCGATACGATCGACCACCATGGGGAGCATCGGCATCTGCATCGGCCTGCCGAATTCGGTGATGTCGGCCCCGGCGAAGAAGGTGGACCCCACGCAGACGATCACCACCGCCTTGACGCTCTCGTCCCGGTCCGCCTCGTCCATCGCCGCGACCAGGCCTTCGCGCACCGCGATGCCGAGCGCGTTCACCGGCGGGTTGTTGGAGGAAACGATCAGGACGTCGCCGTGGCGGCTGGTGGTGATGGGGCTCATCTCGGTCTCCGGTGGGAAGGGTGCCTACGCTTGCCCCGCCCTTACGTTAACGTCAACCTTTGCGGCGTGCGGCGACATCGTGAATGGTCCGAATGTTCGCACTCGTGCTGAGCGCAGATATCCATGGAGCTCGAAACGGAGCAGCAATTCGGGTTAGGTGTGTGCGTCCCTGTTCCTGGCGGATCACGCCGCAATCGGCGAGCGCTTCCACGAAGTCGATCTGCTTTTGCGGAGTACAGCCGTTGGTGCGGTAGCGCAGCGGCACCGGTTCGAAATCGGGCGCGGCGGCGGTCGCTGCTGCGGGGTTGGGATTGGAAGCGCGCGCATCGGCCGGTGCTTCGGGGCGGGTTGGTTCGCGTTCTGTTCCATTTGGCAGGGTAAGGCATAAGCGGGGGCATGTAGGAAAACGGTTTTTTACAGGCCGGGTGCGGTGCCCCGAAGCCGCCTGCGGAGCGCCTTTGCGTGGAGGCCGAGCGCGTACGCCGCTTTGGCAAGCGGTTCGGGCAGCCGCGCGAGGGCGAGGAGCAGGCGGTGCTGGCGCGGGGGCGGGGTTCGGTAGAGGGGGCGGAGCTTACGGAGGGTGGCGATGTCGCGGTTCGCGACGGAGGTCATCAGGCACCAGCCGACGTAGCGGTCGAGGTATCGGTCGAGGGCGGGGCGGAGTTCCGGCGGGGCGGATGCGTAGCGGGATTCGACGAGGGCGGCGGCGGAGGAGAGGTCTCCGGCGGTGTTGAGCGGGCGGTTGGCCCAGCGGTTGCGGGCGCTTTCGATGATGCCGCCTTCCGTGCCCCGGCGGTAGATCGCGGTGGCGCGGGTGGAGGTTGCGACGGGGTAGCCCAAGGCGATGCGCGCCCAATATTCGCTGTCCTGGCCGATGGGATCGTCGTTGAAGCCGCCGAGCTGGAGGTAGGCCTCGCGGCGGATTGCGGCGGAGCTGGTCCACAACGGGCTTCCGCCGCGGCCGACGGCTTCGAAATAGGCGATTTCGCGGATTTCGCCTTCGGTGGGCGGGGGTGGTGGCGCGGCGCCGTCGGGGCCGGCGGTGAGGAAGGCGGTGCCGATCAGGCCGGCCTCCGGGTGGCGGCGGCGGATCCGGTCGAGTTCGGCGAGGTGATCGGGGCGCCAGAGGTCGTCGGCGTCGAGGAAGGCGACCCAATCGGCGCGGGCGGCGGCGAGGCCGGCGTTGCGGGCGGCGCTGGCGCCGGCATTGGCCTGGCGCAGGGTGACGATGCGGGAGTCGGTTAGGTCGGCGACGGTTTCGAGGCTGCCGTCGGTGGAGCCGTCATCGATCAGGATCAGCTCGAACTCGGCAAAGGTCTGGGCAAGCGCGCTCGTCACCGCGGCGCGCAGGTGCGCGCGCTTGTTGAAGATGGGGGTAACGATGCTGAACATGGCGGACGCTTACACGGTCGTGCGGCCATATTCCTGGGCGTTGAAGGGGTGGGAGATGGAGAGGCCGCCGTCCACGACGAGGGCGTGGCCGTTGACGTAGCTCGATTCGTCGGAGGCGAGGAAGAGGGCGGCGGCGGCGATTTCGTCCGCTATTCCGCCGCGTTTGAGGGGGTTCAAGTGGCCGAGCTTGTCCTCGCGGCCGGCGGCGCGGGCCCAGTCGTAGACGGGCTTGGTCATGCCGGTTTCGATCAGGCCGGGGCAGATCGCATTGACTCGGATGGCGGCGCCGGAGAGCTGGGTGGCGGCGACCTTGACGAGGTTGATGACGCCGGCTTTCGAGGCCGAGTAAGCCGGGCCGCCGGCGCCGGCGCGGATGCCGGCGACGCTGGCGGTGCAGATGATCGAGCCGCCGCCGCGGTTCTTGAGCGCCGGGGCCGCGTACTTGATGGCGAGAAAGGGGCCGATCAGGTTGACGCGCAATATCTCCTGCCAGTCCTCGGCGCTCGGCTCGAAGATCGAGGTCAGGCCGCCGGAGATGCCGGCATTGGCGAAGAAGATGTCGAGGCCGCCATGATATTGAAGCGCGGCCTGGACGAGGTCCTGGGCGTCGTCCTCGCTGCCGGCGTCGGCCTGGATGCCGACCGCGGCGGCGCCGATTTCGGCGGCGGTTTCGTCGTGGCCTTTGAGGTCCGCGCAGATGACGTTGGCGCCTTCGCTTGCGAAGCGGAGGGCGGTGGCGCGGCCGATGCCGGAGCCGGCGCCGGTGACGATCGCGACTTTGTTTTCGAGCTTCATGGGTTTGTCTCCTTCGTCATTCCCGCGAAAGCGGGAATCCCGCTTCTTGTTCTTCTTCCGGCGCCGCAAGAAAGGAAGCGGGACCCCCGCTTTCGCGGGGGTGACGGCTGATGTTTCGCGTGCTCGAACTTCAAAGCCCGACGCCCGTGGTGCTGCCCCCATCTACCACGATGGCCTGGCCGGTGACGAAGGTGGAGGCGGGGCTGGCGAGGAAGACGGCGGCGCCGGCGATTTCGTGGGGTTCGCCGATGCGCTGCAGGGGGGTGTGCATGGTGACGGCGGCGAGCGTCTGCGGGTTTTCCCAGAGTGCCTTGGCGAAATCGGTGCGGACGAGGCCGGGGGCGATGCAGTTTACGCGGACCTGGTGGGGGCCGAACTCGGCGGCGAGGTTGCGGGCGAGCTGGA
>DASWMM010000396.1:0-4275 GCA_036399755.1 Allosphingosinicella sp. | reverse complement strand
GTAGCGTCGGGCGCCTGCAGGTTAGCCGGCAAGTGGACATACACCTGAGAGGCGTCTGCATCCCACGAGTTTGAGATAAGCTCTTCGAAGGCCTTGTTTGGTGATGAGTAGAGTTGCTCGCTAAACAGATGAAGGAACTGAGGTCCGATCTGTACCGACACCTCCGCTACCTTGTTCCCTCCCGCAGTAACCTTCATATTTGATCTCCCCGCCTTATCTTCCCTGATCCGTGCTCCAACCGCAAGGACGTTGACGCATGATAGCTAAAAATCCGTATTTAGCTGGAAGCTTGAAGAATAAGCCGTAAGTACCTGTCACTCCTCCCCCATCCGCAGCGCCGCTATAAACGCCTCCTGCGGGATGCTCACGCTCCCATACTCCCGCATCCTTGCCTTGCCCGCCTTCTGCTTCTCCAGCAGCTTCTTCTTGCGCGAGATGTCGCCGCCGTAGCATTTCGCCGTGACGTCCTTCCGCAGCGCCGCGATCGTCTCGCGGGCGATAACCTTGCCGCCGATCGCCGCCTGGATGGGGATCTTGAACAGGTGCCTGGGGATCAGGTCCTTGAGGCGCTCGCACATGCCGCGGCCGCGGGCTTCGGCGGTGCCGCGGTGGACGATCATGCTCAAGGCGTCGACCGGCTCGTTATTGACCAGGATGCTCATCTTGACGAGGTCGCCCTCGCGGTGGCCGACCTGGTGGTAATCGAAGCTGGCATAGCCGCGGCTGATCGATTTCAGGCGGTCGTAGAAATCGAACACCACTTCGTTCAACGGCAGCTCGTAGGTGAGCTGGGCGCGGCCGGCGACGTAGGTGAGGTTCTTCTGGATGCCGCGGCGGTCCTGGCAGAGCTTCAGGATGGGGCCGAGATATTCGTCGGGGACGTAGACGGTGGCCTCGATCCACGGCTCCTCGATCACCGCGATTCGGCTGGGATCGGGCATGTCGGCGGGGTTGTGGAGCTCCAGGCTCTGGATGCCTTGCGCGTCCTTGTGGTTGAGCTGGATCTTGTAGACCACCGAGGGCGCGGTGGTGATGAGATCGAGATCGTATTCGCGGGTCAGGCGCTCCTGGATGATTTCGAGGTGAAGGAGGCCGAGGAAGCCGCAGCGGAAGCCGAAGCCCAAGGCCGCGCTGGTCTCCATCTCGAAGGAGAAGCTGGCGTCGTTGAGGCGCAGCTTGCTGATCGATTCGCGCAGTTTCTCGAAATCCGCGGCGTCGACCGGGAAGAGGCCGCAGAAGACCACCGGCTGGACTTCCTTGAAGCCGGGCAGCGCTTCGGTGGCGGGGCGGCGGGTGTCGGTGATGGTGTCGCCGACGCGGGTTTCGGTGATGTCCTTGATCTGGGCGGTGATGAAGCCGATTTCGCCGGGGCCGAGCTCGGGCAGTTGCTCGATCTTGGGGCGGAAGGCGCCGACGCGGTCGATGAGGTGGGTGGAGCCCGCCTGCATGAACTTGACGTTCTGGCCCTTGCGGATCGAGCCGTCGATGACGCGGATGAGGATGACCACGCCGAGATACGGGTCGTACCAGGAGTCGACGAGCATTGCCTTCAAGGGCGCGTCGCGGTCGCCCTTGGGCGGGGGGATTCGGGTGACGATGGCTTCGAGGACTTCGTCGATGCCGATGCCGCTCTTGGCCGACGCTAGGACGGCGTCGTCCGCCGGAAGCCCGATAATGTCCTCGATCTCGGCCTTGACCTTGTCCGGATCGGCGGCGGGGAGGTCGATCTTGTTGATCACGGGGACGATTTCGTGGTCGTGCTCGATCGACTGGTAGACGTTGGCGAGGGTCTGCGCTTCCACCCCCTGGGCGGCGTCGACCACCAGCAGCGCGCCTTCGCAGGCGGCGAGGGAGCGGGAGACTTCGTAGGCGAAATCGACGTGGCCGGGCGTGTCCATGAGGTTGAGGACATAGGTGAGGCCGTCCTTGGCGAGGTAGTCGAGACGCACGGTCTGCGCCTTGATGGTGATGCCGCGCTCCTGCTCGATCTCCATGTTGTCGAGCATCTGGCCGTGGGTCATTTCCCGGTCGGTGAGCGCGCCGGTGCGCTGGATCAGCCGGTCGGCGAGGGTCGACTTGCCATGGTCGATATGGGCAATGATCGAAAAATTGCGGATTCGGGAAAGGTCGGTCATTTCGCTCGATTTGCCAGGAGTTTCGCGGGCCCTAGCATTCCGGCGCGGTGAGGCAAAGGGCGGCGGCGGACGCCGGGGGCGCCCGGGTGCAGGTACGGGCGCGAGCGGCACCGGGATGCGCGAAAGGCCGGCGCGCTTCTCCCCCACCCCCGCGGGAAGAAACGCGCCGGCCCCGAGTGTCTCCCGCCGGCCCGTTAGCAAAACCGGCCCGCTCCTCCCCCCTTAAAGGAAGAAGTCGCTGGCCGTTACCGGCTGGGAGAAGGTCGTCACCGTGATGTACAGGTCGGCGTTGCCGTCGCCGTTCGTGTCGCCCGCCACGATCCACAGGCCGTCTTGCTGAAAGACGCGCAACTGGCCCGCGACTTCGGTGAACGGGCCGGCGCCGATGAAGGTGAACTGGTCGTTCGCCGCCGTGCCGGCAATCGCGTCGATGGCGGACAGGTCGATCTTGTCGTTGTTATGCTGGAAATCTTCGATGTGGTCGAAGGTCGCCACGGTGGAGTCGCTCGCCTGGCGGTAGAGGAAGTAATCGCCGCCATTGCCGCCGCGCAGCAGATCCGCCCCGGCATCGCCGAACAGCGTGTCGCGTCCGTTCAGGCCGTACAGCTTGTCCGCGCCGGCGGCGCCGTCGAGGTAATCGGCGCCGGCACCGCCCGCGATGATGTCGTCACCGGCGCCCGCGCGAACGGTGAAGCTGCCGTTGGTTTCCGCGATGCCGTTGAAGATAAAGGTCTCATCGGCCTGCAGCGACGCCGCGGTGACGAACAGATTGGCGCCGGCCGCGACGTTCGCATCGACCGTGGTGATGGTGTAATTGTTGGCCGGGCCATCTCCCCCCGTATACAAAGCGAGCCGCTCGACCCCGGCCAGGCTGCCGGCGGCCAAGGTGAGATCGTAGGAGCCGAGCAGGCCGACCGTGTCGGTGCCGGCGCCGCCGTTCACTACATCGGCGGCGGTGAAGGCGCCCCCGAAGTAGATGAAGTCGGCGCCGCCGCCCGAGTTGACGGTGTCGTTGCCGCCGCCGTCGAGCACGATCAGATCGCCCCCCGCGCCCATGGTGACCACATTGTCGAGCGCATTGCCGTAGACCCCCTGGCCGGTGGCCGACGTGCCGACCAGATTTTCCACATTGTCCGGTAAGTGGTAGAGCTTGGTGAAGTCGGTGCGGCTCCCGATACCGGTGCGGACCGCGTCAGTGCCCTGGCCTTCGAGTTCGGTTACGACGTCAAGCGCATCGTCGACGATGTAGATGTCGTTGCCTAGGCCGCCGATCAGCGTGTCCGCTCCAAGCCCGCCGTCGAGCGTGTCGTTGCCGCTGTTGCCGGTGATCCTGTTGGCGAGCGAATTGCCGGTCAGGCTTTGCCCTTCGGTGTTGAGCCCCTCCAAATTCTCGAGGTTCG
Organism: Allosphingosinicella sp.; assembly: GCA_036399755.1. Taxonomy (GTDB): domain Bacteria; phylum Pseudomonadota; class Alphaproteobacteria; order Sphingomonadales; family Sphingomonadaceae; genus Allosphingosinicella. The sequence continues at coordinate 740 of DASWMM010000396.1, read as the reverse complement.
CACCCAGGGTGTGGCTGAGGAAGGATGTGCGAACCGTATCGGTGCCGCCGCCGGCGTCTTCAACGATCGTGTTGGCGGCGGCGTTGTAGATGTAGACGTCATCGCCCGCTCCACCGATCAGCTGGTCGTTGCCGAGGCTGCCGGTGATGGTGTCGGCAAAGGCCGTGCCGCGGATGATGTTGGTAAGGCTGTTGCCTTGCAGCGCCTGCCCGCCGTCGGTGCGCGTGCCCGTCAGGTTCTCGACGTTCGCAATCAGCGCCAGGCTGAAGGCGGACAATGCGGTGCGGATTTCGTCGGTGCCGGCGCCCGCGGCCTCAACGACGACATCGCCGGGAACGGTCTCCAGGCCGTTGGGCCCCATCACCGAGGAGGCCGCTTCGTCGACGATATAGGTGTCGTCGCCGGCGCCGCCTGCCATCCGGTCGCGGCCTGCGCCCCCGTCCAGCGTGTCCTTGCCCGCGTCGCCGATCAGCGTGTCATGGCCAGTGCCGCCGTTGAGCGTGTCGCCGACCGTGTCCAGGCCGGGCACGATGGCGTTGAGCGTGATCGCATCGAGCGAGGTGCCCAGTGCGTCAGCGCCGGTACCGATCTCGCGGAACTCGATCCGGTCTGTGCCGGTACCCGAAGCCGCTACCCTATAAGCGTGCTGCGTGTGAGCCTTGGACGTCGATGCGATCGTATCGATCAATTCGCCGTTCCAGTAGACCTGGACGACCGAGCTGGGTTCGGAGCCGAAGCTC
>DASWMM010000395.1:0-4538 GCA_036399755.1 Allosphingosinicella sp. | reverse complement strand
TGGGGCTGGGCGGCGCCGTTCGGCAAGGGCGCGGAGAGCCGGCGCCGGCTGACGCTGGCGATGGCCAAGGCGGACATCGCAGGCGTTCACGCCATCCGGCGGGTGGCGCCCGACGCGCGGATGATCCACATCGATCCGCTGATCTGGGTGGTGCCGCCGCGCGACCGGCCGGACCTTGCCGAGGCGGCGCGGATCGAAAGCTATGACGACAGCTATCTCGCCTGGGACGCGATCGGCGGGCTTCGTTTTCCGGAGCTCGGCGGTAGTCCGGAGATCCTCGATATCATCGGCTTCAACAATTACAGCTTCGGCCAGATGGAATATCGCGAAGGCGGGCCGCACGCGGCGCTGGAGCCGGGCGACGACCGAATCCGCCCGCTCGCCGACCTGATCGAGGAAAGCTGGAAGCGGTACAAGCGGCCGTGCATCGTTGCCGAGACTTCGGGGCTCAAGGGCGGGCGGCCGGATTGGCTCAACGATGTGGTCAACGAAAGCCTTGCGGCGGTGAACCGCGGCGTCGACCTGCACGGTATCTGCCTGTTCCCGGCGGTCGACATGCCCGACTGGCACAATGGCGAATGGCTGCACAACGGCATTGCCGACCTGGAACTGCTGCCGTCGGGCACGCTGCTGCGCAAGCCGTACGTGCCTTATGTCGAAACGCTGCACCGCTGGCAGCGGCGGCTGAACCGGGTGGAGCGGCTGGACGAGAATCCGTTCAGCAACTCGGTGGACCTGGAGGACATCCTCCGCGCCGCGAAGGAAATCGCGCCCGCGGCGGACGCCGACTGGCATTAGGGCCGGCCGGGCGCGCCGTTCCGCCCTCCCTCAGGCGGTGGGCGGGTGCGCCTGGTGGAGTTCGTCGCTGAACGCGGCGGCCATGATCCCGGTGGGAATGGCGATCAGCACGATACCGCCCATCGCGATCAGGCCGCCGATGAACTTGCCGAAGGCGGTGGAGGGCACGACGTCGCCATAGCCAACGGTGGTGATGGTGGCGACGCACCACCACATCGAGCGCGGAATGCTTCCGAAATCGTCGGGCTGGAGCTCGCCTTCGATCCAGTACATCGTTGCCGAGCCGACGATCAGGAAGAAGAATGCGAGGGTGAAGGCGACGACGAGCTGGCCGGCGCGGGCGCGCACCGCGGTCGACAGGATCGAAAAGGCACGGGAATAACGGCCGAGCTTGGCGAGCCTGAGGATGCGGACGATGCGCAGGAGGCGCAGGACGAGGATGTCCGCCCCGATGAAGGGAAGGACTGCGCCGGCCACCGCGACGAAATCGAGCAGGGATGAGGGCTTGAGCGCATAACGAAGCCGCGACTGGCCGCCTTCGGGGGCGGACCAGAGGCGCAGGATGTATTCGACGCTGAACAAGGCTGCGAAGCCGAGTTCCAGGACGCGGAAGACCGGCTCCCGGCCTGCGGTGACCATCGGCTCGGTCTCGGCGATGGCGACGGCGGTGGCGAGCAGGATCAGGACGATCAGGAAGCGCGCGGTGACGGTGAGGCGCTTTTCTGGATTGAGCGCGCGGTAGACGCGGCTGCGCGCGCTCGCCTCCTCGGCGGCAGTGGCAATATGCATTTCGGTCTGGCCCCCCAGTTCGCTTCACCCTAGCAGCGGGGGGAAGCGAGGGCGAGGGCGATGGGCGAACAGACGGAGCAACTCGACGTGCTGATCGTCGGCGCGGGGATTTCCGGGATCGACGCGGCGTACCGGGTGCAGACCGAACTGCCGGGCAAGAGCTATGCGGTGCTGGAGGCGCGGGCGGCGATCGGCGGGACCTGGGACCTGTTCCGTTACCCTGGCATCCGCTCGGACAGCGACATGTATACGCTTGGCTTTCCGTTCCGGCCCTGGCGGGGGGACAAGGCGATCGCCGACGGGGCGGATATCCGGACCTATGTTCAGGATACGGCGCGGGAGTTCGGGATCGACCGGCGGATTCGCTTTGGGCAGCGGGCGGTGCGGGCGGACTGGTCTTCCGAGCAGGCGCGGTGGACGGTTGAGGTTGAGGCTGCGGGGGAGACGAAGGTCATCACCTGCGGCTTCCTGTACCTGTGCTCTGGCTATTACGATTACGCGGGCGGCTACCGGCCGAGCTGGCCGGGCGAAGGCGACTTCAAGGGCCGCTTCGTGCATCCGCAGCAGTGGCCGGCGGACCTGGATTATGTCGGCAAGCGGGTGGTGGTGATCGGCAGCGGCGCGACCGCCGTTACGCTGGTGCCCGAGATGGCGAAGACCGCCGCGCATGTGACGATGCTGCAGCGCTCGCCGACCTGGATCGTGTCGCGGCCATCGCGGGACGGGCTCGCCCGGTGGGCGCAGCGGCGGCTGCCGGCCAGAGTCGCCGACGGTGCGATCCGGTGGAAGAACATCCTGATGGGTATCGCCTTTTACGCTTATTCCAAAAAGCGGCCGGAGCGGGTGAAGCGGGCGATCCTGAAGGGGGTCACGAGCGCCTTGCCGGCGGGCTACGAGGTGGAGCGGGATTTCCAGCCGCGCTACGATCCGTGGGACCAGCGGTTGTGCCTGGTGCCCGACGCGGACCTGTTTCAAGCGATCCGCGGCGGCAGGGTGGAGGTGGCCACCGATACGATCGAGCGCTTTACGGCGGACGGTGTGCGGCTGGCTTCCGGGCGGCGGATCGAGGCGGATGTCGTGGTGACGGCGACGGGGCTGGTGATCAAGCTGATGGGTGGCATGACGCTGAGCGTGGACGGAGCGGCGGTGAATGTGCCCGAGACGGTTGCGTACAAGGGCATGATGCTGAGCGGGGTGCCGAACATGCTCCTCTCGTTCGGTTACACCAACGCGAGCTGGACCTTGAAATCCGATTTGACGGCGCGGTGGGTGTGCCGGTTGCTCAAGCATATGGATTCGAAGGGGTATCGAGTGGCGGTGCCGCTTCTGCCCGAGGGCGGGGTGGAGCGGGCGCAGTTGCTGGATTTCAGTTCGGGCTATGTGACGCGCGCGGCGGGCGCGTTGCCGAAGCAGGGGGCGGAGGCGCCGTGGCGGCTCCACCAGAATTATGTCAAGGATTTGATCTCGCTGGGGCGGGGGCGGTTGGAGGATGAGGTGATGGAGTTTCGGTGAGGCGGCGGGTCCTTCGAGACGGGCCTTCGACAAGCTCAGTCCCTCCTCAGGATGAGCGGGGAGGGAGGGTTCGGACCTTAACATAACCGCTCATCCTGAGGAGCCGCTGAGCGTGTCGAAGCGGCGTCTCGAAGGACCGCATCGGCGTTGACACGCGCCCGCCTCCGCGCCACTCCGCCGGGCAACCGAAGGAGATGCGCTTGACCGATCTCGACACCTTCCGCCTCCAAACCCGCGAATGGCTGGAGGCGAATTGCCCGGCTGAGATGCGGGAGCCGGTGCGCGATGAAAGCGACATGTGCTGGGGCGGGCGCGACTTTCAGTTCAAGAACGAGGCGCAGAAGCTTTGGCTGGAGCGGATGGCGGCGCGGGGGTGGACGGTGCCGGACTGGCCGGTGGCTTATGGCGGCGGCGGACTGTCTCCGGCAGAGACCAAGGTTCTCAAGCAGGAGATGGCGCGGATCAATGCACGCTCGCCGCTCTACAGCTTCGGCATTTCAATGCTTGGGCCGGCGCTTCTGAAATATGGTTCGGAGGAACAGAAGACGCGGTTCCTGACCGAGATCGCGCGGGGCGAAATCCGCTGGTGCCAGGGCTATTCGGAGCCGAATGCGGGGTCGGACCTCGCGTCGCTGCAGACGAAGTGCGAGGACAAGGGCGATCACTGGCTGGTCAACGGCCAGAAGGTGTGGACCAGCTACGCCGACAAGGCGGACTGGATCTTCTGCCTGGTGCGCACGGATTTCACCGCGGCCAAGCACAAGGGGATCAGCTTCCTCTTGTTCGACATGAAGACGCCGGGCGTGTCGACCCGGCCGATCCTGCTGATCTCCGGCTATTCGCCGTTCTGCGAGACGTTTTTCGACGACGTGGTAGTGCCCAAGGACCAATTGGTCGGCGAGCTCAACAAGGGCTGGGACGTGGCGAAGTACCTGCTCGGCCACGAGCGCGAGATGATCAGCGGCATGGGGCTTGGCGGCGGGCAGTCGGGGCTGCTCGGCGAGGCGCTTGGCGAGGTGCTGAAGGAGGACCCGCTGCTGCGGGCGGAGGTGGCCCATTTCGACGTGGACTCGATGGCGTTCAAGGCGATGTCCGAGCGGTTCATCGATGAGCTCAAGGCGGGGCAGGCGCATCCCGCTCAGCCGTCGATGATGAAATATGCGGGCACGGAATTGAACAAGCGGCGGCACGAGCTGGTGATGGCGGCGGGCGGATCGTCGGCGCTGGAGTGGGAGAGCGAGCGGTCCAAGGCCGGCAAGTCGGCCAAGGAGTGGCTTCGCACCAAGGCCAATTCGATCGAGGGTGGGACGAGCGAAGTGCAGCTTGGGATCATCGCGAAGAGGATCCTGGATTTGCCGGGGGGATGAATTTCACCCCCTCTCCCTTGATGGGAGAGGATACGGAGCCTTAGCGGCTTTGCCGCTTAGGCGGAGTTGGAG
>DASWMM010000394.1:0-2166 GCA_036399755.1 Allosphingosinicella sp. | reverse complement strand
CGCCGACGTCCGCTACCGACCCGACGCGTCCACCAAGATCCGCGCCGAACTCGCAATCAGCGACACCAACATGAAGGCCGGAACACCAGGCGCCGCCGGCGGCACCGCCACCGCCTGGCAGGTGGAAGCGGAGCATCACGGCTCTACTATCGATCTCCTGGCCTATGCCCGCGAGCGCCAGGCAGGCTTCGGCATCGGCCAGACCAGCGGCGCCGAGAACGGCACCCGCAAGTTCGGCATCGACGCCCGCGCCCGCTTCGGCACCGCCTTGTCGCTGACCGGCAGCGCTTGGCACGAGGATTATCTGGCCAGCAACGCCCGCCGGATCGCCGCCCGCGCCCTTCTCGAATATCGCGGCGCGGATTATTCCGGCCGCGCCGGCCTGACCTATGCCGACGACCGGCTGGCCGACGGCCGCACGGCGCGCTCCACCCTGCTTCAGCTCGGCGCTTCCAAGCGCTTCTTCGGCAATCGCCTGGAGCTGGACGGCCAGACCGAGATCCCGCTGTTCGGCAACAACGACAGCATCGACCTTCCCGCCCGCCACCGCCTCGGCGCCCGCTTCGCCGTTACCCCGGACGTGCAGCTCGTCGGCACCTACGAGATCGCGGACGGCGAGCATGTCGATGCCCGCACCGCGCGGGTCGGCTTCGACATCGCGCCCTGGGCCGGCGCCCGCATCTCGGTGAGCGGCAACCAGCAGACGATCGCCGAATACGGCCCGCGCAGCTTTGCCGCCTTCGGGCTCTCCCAGTCGCTGGTGCTCGACGCGCATTGGTCGGTGGATTTCTCGCTTGAATCCAACAAGACGCTCGGCGGCATCGATCCCGCCCGCGTTCTCAACCCGCTCCACCCGGTGGCGAGCGGCGGCACGCTCGGCGGCAACGGCAGCCTGTCCGAGGATTTCGCGGCCGTCACCGCCGGCGCCACCTACCGGAACGGCGCCTGGAGCATCACCGGACGCGCCGAATATCGCGCCGGCGGCCAGGACGACCGCTACGGCTTCACCGCCGCGGCGCTTCGCCAGATCGGCGACGGCCAGGCCGCGGGCGGATCGTTCAACTGGTTCACCGCAAAAGCCGACAACGGTGCCGAAACCCGCACCGCCAACCTGCAGCTCAGCTGGGCGCACCGCCCGGCGAACAGCCGCTGGACGTTTCTGGAAAAGCTGGAACTGCGCGAAGACCGGGTTACCGGGGCCGTCGCGGGAGTCGCAGGCCCGATCGGCCAGCCCCTCTCCGTCACCGGAAACGCCCGCTCGCGCCGCATGGTTAACGCTCTTTCAATCAATTATTCGCCAAATGGCGGCATGGGGGAATGGCTCGACCGATCTGAACTGTCGCTCTTCTGGGGCGCGCGCTACGTCGCGGACCGCTTTGGGGCCGACGATATCGACGGCTTGAGCAATGTCGTCGGCGCCGACATGCGTTTCGACCTCTCCGACACGCTCGACATCGGCTTTGCCGGCACGGTCCGCCACGGCCTCGGCGCCCGCGCCGTCGCTTATTCCGGCGGCCCCAGCATCGGTTTCAGCCCGGTCGAGAATGGCTGGATGACATTGGGCTGGAACGTCCAGGGCTTCGACGACCGAGACTTCGCCGAAGCGCGCTATACCCGGGCCGGGCCCTATCTGACGATGCGCTTCAAGTTCGACCAGCTTTCGCTGCAGGCGCTCGGTTTGGGGCGGCGCTGATGCGGGGCCTGTTCGCCGCTTTCCTCGCCTTGTGCGCGCTCGCCGCCTGGCCGGTCTACGCCAATATGTGCGCCACTCCGGCGAAGAACGGCAGCAGCACGGTCGCCGGGGTGGTCAACACCTATTACGCACCGGCTCCGGGGATCATCTCCGCGGGCGCGACCAGCATCGGCCTTTCGGGCTATGCCGGGGCCGGCCAGGCGATCGAGGCGGGCGACCTCCTGCTGGTGATCCAGATGCAGGACGCAACCATCGATGCCCGCAACAGCTCGCGCTACGGCGACGGAGTGAATGGCGGCCCGGGGAACGGCGAAATCGGCGTCGGCCAGAGCGGCCTCTACGAATATGTCCGCGCCGCCAATGCGGTGCCCTTGACCGGCGGAACGCTTAACCTTGTCGGCGGCACCGGCGGCGGGCTGGTCAACAGCTACGTCGCGGACCGCTTTGGGGCCGACGATATCGACGGCTTGAGC
>DASWMM010000393.1:0-2414 GCA_036399755.1 Allosphingosinicella sp. | reverse complement strand
GAGCCGCAGAGCTTCGCCGCCATGCCCGAGGTGAGCCGGGTGATCGGAAACCGGGAGAAATTCGATTCCGGCTCGTTCATCCCGAGCAGACTCTTCACGCTTGCACAGGAGAAGGTCCGCGTCTCCGACATCATGGCGGTGCGGGAGACGGCGCCGCATCTGGCCGCGGCCTATTCCGACCGGACCCGCGCGTTCGTCGAGGTGCAGAGCGGGTGCGACCATCGCTGTACCTTCTGCATCATCCCTTATGGCCGCGGGAACAGCCGCTCGGTCCCGGCGGGACTGGTGGTGGAGCGGGTGAAGGAACTGGTCGGCGACGGCGTGAGCGAGGTGGTGCTGACGGGGGTGGACGTCACCAGCTATGGGCCGGACCTGCCCGGCGGCCCGAGCCTGGGGCTCCTCGTTGAGCGCATCCTGCGGCTGGTGCCGGAGCTGAAGCGGCTGCGTCTGTCCTCGCTCGACTGTATCGAGATCGACGAAAGGCTTGAGGAAACAATCGCTTGGGAGACGCGCTTCATGCCGCATCTCCACATGAGCTTCCAGGCCGGGGACGATATGGTGCTCAAGCGGATGAAACGGCGGCATAGCCGGGCGCAGGCGGTGGAGACGGTGGCGCGGCTCAAGGCGAAGCGGCCGGAGCTGGCGATCGGCGCGGACCTCATCGCCGGCTTCCCGACCGAGACGGAGGCGATGCACGAGAACAGCGTCAGGCTGATCGAGGATTGCGACATCGTCATGGCGCACATCTTCCCTTATTCGGCCAAGCGCGGAACGCCCGCGGCGCTTATGCCGCAGGTGGCGGCGCCGGTGATCAAGGAACGGGCGCGGCGGTTGCGTGAGGCGGCGGCGCGGCGGCGGGCGGCGTGGCTGGAGAGCCTGGTGGGAACGAGGCAGAGCGTGCTGGTGGAAAGAGGCGGCATGGGCCACGCGGAGAATTTCGCGCCGCTTCGGGTATCGCTCGGCACGGGCGCAGTGGGGCAGATCGTGGAGATGGACATTCGCAAGGTCGAGAGCGGCGTGCTGGCGGGGGTGCCGGCATGAGCGACGCGCCTTCCTCCTGGCTGGACCGGCTGAATGCGGGGTTTCGAAAGACCTCGGAGCGGCTGGGCGACAATCTCACCGGGCTGTTCACCAAGGCGGCGCTGGACGAGGAGACGCTGGACGAGATCGAGGAGGCGCTGATCGCGTCGGACCTGGGGCCGGCCACGGCGGCGAAGATCCGCGAGCGCCTCGCCGCCGAACGCTTCGAGCGGGGCTTGAGCGAATATGCGGTGAAGGAGATCGTCGCCGAGGAGTTGGAGAAGATCCTGGCGCCGGTGGCGGTGCCGCTGGAGATCGACGCCTTTCCGCGGCCGCAGGTGATCCTGATCGTCGGCGTCAACGGTTCGGGCAAGACCACGACCATCGCCAAGGTCGCGCATCTGTTCCTGGAGCAGGATTACGGCGTGCTCCTCGCGGCCGGCGACACCTTTCGGGCCGCCGCCATCGGACAGCTGAAGATCTGGGCGGACCGGATCGGGGTGCCGGTGATTTCCGGGCCGGAGGGCGGCGACAGCTCGGCCATTGTCTTCGACGGGGTGAAGAAGGCGACAGCGGAAGGCATCGACACGTTGATCGTCGACACGGCGGGCCGCTTGCAGAACAAGAAGGTGCTGATGGACGAGCTGGCGAAGATCCGCCGCGTGCTCGGCCGGCTCAATCCGGCGGCGCCGCACAATGTGGTGCTCGTCCTCGATGCGACGACAGGGCAGAATGCCTTGTCCCAGATCGAGGTGTTCAAGGAAGTGGCGGGCGTCACCGGCCTCGTTATGACCAAGCTCGACGGGACGGCGCGCGGCGGCGTTCTCGTCGCGGCGGCGGAGAAATACGGCCTGCCGATCCACGCGATCGGCGTCGGCGAGGCGCTGGGAGACCTCCGTCCCTTCGACGCGCGCGAGACGGCGCGGGCCATAGCCGGACTGGATTACGCATGAACGAGACGACCGACACCACCACCCCCGCCGCTGCCCCCGCCGCCGCGCCGGCGAAGCGCCCGCACGGGCTCCTCAACTTCGCGCTCGATTTCGGGCCGCTGCTGGTCTTCTTCATCGCCTACAAGGCGAGCGGCGACATCATCATGGGGACGTTCGGCTTCATGGCCGCGATGGTGGTCGCCGTGGCGATCGCGCTCGTGGTGCTGAAACGGGTGTCGCCGATGATGTGGATCTCCGCCGTGCTGGTGATCGGCTTCGGCGGCCTCACCATCTACCTTCACGACCAGAAGTTCATCCAGATCAAGCCGACGATCATCTATGCGGGCTTCGCGCTGATGCTGTTCGGGGGGCTGGCGATGGGGCGGCCGCTGCTGAAATATGTTTTCGGGCCGGTCTTCGAGGGGCTGAGCGAGCGGGGGTGGACGGCGCTTTCGCGCAACT
>DASWMM010000392.1:0-7764 GCA_036399755.1 Allosphingosinicella sp. | reverse complement strand
CGCTGCGGCGCCCTGGCCCGTGCTGGTCACCACCGCCGACCATGCCCTGCTGCGCCCCGAAATGGTGGAAGCCTTTATCGCCGGCAGCGCGGACGCCGATGCCAGCTTCGCGATGGTCGAGCGCAAGGTGGTGGAGCAGGTCCACCCCGGCACCAAGCGGACGTGGGTCAAATTCAGCGACGGCCATTATTCGGGCGCCAATTTGTTCGCCCTGCGCACGCCGGCGGCGCACAAGGCGCTCTCGTTCTGGGCAAAGGCCGAGCGCGACCGCAAAAAGGTGCTGCGCCTGCTGCTGTTCTTCGGCCCGACCATCTTCCTGCGCGCACTGACCCGCACGATCAGCCTGGAAAGCGCGGCTGCGAAAGCGGGCCGGGACCTCGGCCTCAAGGCGAAAGCCGTGCGCCTGCCGTTCGCCGAAGCCGCGATAGACGTTGATAAACCAGCGGATCTTCAGTTGGTTGAACAGATCCTCGCCGGTAAAACCAGTGGCATTGCCAACAGCGGGCCGCGCCCTTAGCCTACATTCCTATTGAGTTCGCACAATTGGTGGGTCCAGGCGAAGTCATTACCGAAATGGGGGGGCATATGTCTGGCATGAACGCATCCAGGATCACGCTGATTTCTCTTGCTGCACTGGCTGCCGGCCTCGCCAGCGGGCAGGCTTTCGGGCAGAGCCGGGTTTTAGCCGATCCGCCTCTGCTGCAAGAGCGCGGCCCGGAGAATGAAGGGCTGGAAGCAGTGGAATCGCGCGACGGCGAAGCAGTGCTCGACCTCCGCATCCAATATACAAGCGGCAAGATCTACAATCCGGCCACCAGGAAATACGATTCGGTGAAGCTGCGCAGCTACGTCGGCACCGGAGTGGAGCCGGACGCGCCGTTCGTGTCGCCGACGATCATTGTGAAGCCCGGCGACACAGTGCGGGTCAATCTCGACAACCGGCTACCGGCCGATCCGAGCTGCTCGGCGGGCGACCAGGCTGCGCCGGATGTGCCGCATTGCTTCAACGGCACCAATCTCCACACGCACGGCCTTTGGGTGAACCCGTCCGGCAATGGCGACAATGTGCTCCTGAGCATCAATCCGGGCCACAAGTTCGAATATGAATATAATATCCCGTCCACGCACCCGGCGGGTACCTTTTGGTATCATACGCACCGTCACGGTTCGACGGCGCTGCAGGTGTCGAGCGGAATGGCCGGCGCGCTGATCATCAAGGGAGACCGGCTGCCCACGCTGGATCGGCCAGGAGATCTGGACCGGCTGCTGGCCGGCTTTCCGGATCGGACGCTGGTGATGCAGCAAATCCAATATGCCTGCCGGGACGCGAACGGCAAAGTGAAGACCGACAAGAACGGCTACCATTGCGCCAAGGAGGACGTCGGCGGGGTGGAGAGTTACGACCTCTTCGGCCCCAGGAAGTGGGAGCAATCCGGCCGCTACACGAGCATCAACGGGCTCGTCCTGCCCGTGATCCAGGCCGTGCAGGGACAGGTGGAGCGCTGGCGGGGCATCCATGCCGGTGTGCGCGACACGATCAGCCTCACCTTCGTCAAGGCGGACAGCAGCAAGTCGCTTAAGCTGCTCAGCCAGGCCAGCGGCCCCGCGGCGATGGAGGAGTTGATCGGCAAGACCTGCACCGGAGCCCGGCTGCAATATCATCTGGTCGCCGCCGACGGCCTTACTTTGGGCAAGGCGCTGAAGGTCGATCAGGCCGTGTACCAGCCCGGCTACCGGTTCGACAGCCTTGTCGTGTTTCCCGAAGCCGGCACCTATTGCATGATCGACGCCGCCGTGGGGGGGTCAGGCAGCGTTGGCGGTGAGGATCTCGGCCCGCGGCTGCTCGGCGTAGTGACCGTGGCGGCGGGACAAAGCGTCGGCCCGGACATCGGCCGCTATGTCACCGACAAGCTGGTCGCCAGCGCGGCGAGCACCATGCGCGGTTCACCGGTTGCCGCAGCCGTCACCGACGAACTCAGGACTGGTCTTCAGCTCAGCCACTTCGTTGCCCACAAAACGGTAGCCCCGTCCGAAGTGACGGGGACGCAGGAGCTGACCTTTCTTATCGAGAAGCAGGGGGGCAAGTTCAATTTCGAGGTCGGCAGCCAGGACTATGCGCCGCGCCCCTATGTCGCGGACCGTGTCGACCGGAAGCTGACGCTGGGCGGCGTCGACGAATGGAACCTCCGGTCCGCCTTCGACAGCCACCCGTTCCACATCCACGTCAACCCATTCCAGATCGTTGAAGTGCTCGACCCCTGGGGCCGCGACGTCAGCGATCCCGCCAACGCGGACACTTACCCCAAAAAACCGGGCACGAAGGACGCGACGGTGGACGTGCAATATGCCGGGCTGAAGAATGCCTGGAAGGACACTTTGTGGCTGAAAAGCAACCTGCCCGCCGATGACAACCCCGCCGGCACGGACGGCATATACAAGATCAAGGTCCGCACCCGGTACGAGCGCTATATCGGCGAATTCGTGCTTCACTGCCACATCCTCGACCATGAGGATCAGGGCATGATGCAGAACGTCGCGATCGTGCTGCCCGGCAACGGACCTGCCGCGGTCAACGCCGGGACCGGCGGCCATGGCGGGCACTGAGCCGCCGACGGCAAACGGCGGTGCGAACGAGCCGAGGCCGATGGATTTCGGCCTCCACTTCTTCAGCACCGCCACTGCCGAGGGGGGCACGGCCGAATTCACCAAGCTGATCGGCGGCCGCGCGCCCGATCCCGGCAAGGCGGCGCAAAGCTTTCGGGAAAGCCGGGGCACCGACCAGTCGATGCTGGAAGCGATGGTCGGCGATCCCGATTTCCTGCCCTCCATCTTTCTGGAGCGCGGCGCCGCGGCGGCCCGGGCGGTGGGCCGGATCGTGGTCCAGTCCGGCCGCGACCACCGCGGCAACGACCAGCCGGAAGGCTGGAAAGGCACCGGCTTCCTGGTCGCCAGGGATCTGCTGCTCACCAATCACCATGTGCTGAACTCGGTGGCGTCGTGCCAGAACGCCACCTTTCAGCTCAACTACCGCAACCGGCTGGACGGCGCCGCCGACAAATCCGACGAATTCAAGCTGCGCCCGCTGGACCTGTTCGTCACCAGCCCGGTTGATGGCGGCCTCGACTACACCTTCGTCGCCATCGGCGTGGAGGCGGCGGAGCGCTACGGCTTCATCCCCGTGGAGCGCCGCGCTTATGTCTTCGATCCCGTCGCCAAGCGCCGCGTCGCCAACATCATCCAGCATCCCAGCGGGCGCTTCCAGGAGATCGTGATCCACGACAATAGCATCGCCGCGGATACGGGCCTGTTCGTCCACTACCTGACCGACACGGAGGGCGGCAGTTCAGGCAGCCCCATCCTGGACAATAAGTGGCGGCTGATCGGCCTCCACCACGCCTCCGCCAAGAACATGTACGGCGTTGCCGATCCGCGCACCGGCAAGGTGCCCGCCTTGCTCAACGAAGGGATCAAGCTCGCTTCCATCTCCAGCGATCTCGAGACGCGGGTGAAAGCGGAAGGAACGAACGGACCCGCGTCGCGGGTGCTGCAATGCTTTGCCGGCATCAATTCGGCGGTCGGCTATTTCGGCACGCTCGGGCGGGGCAGCGCGCGCGAGGGGCTCGAGGCGCTGGTCGATTCGTACAAGGGCACCGACCAGGATCTCGATATCGGGGCCTGGAAGATCGAATGGCTTGCCGTCAACGATCCGGACAAGATCAAGCGGGTGGCGGCCTTCCTCGCCGACTTCAATCTGGACATCTGGGCGCTGGTCGATTGCTCGGCCGCCGCGGCCGAAGCGCTCGTCGCCATCCTCGACTCCGAATACAGCCTGAAATTCGCCGCCGCCCATTCGGAGGCCGACGCCGCCGGCGACCGGCAGACCACCAGCCTGATCTGGAACACCGCAACCGTGGAGGGCCGAAGAACCGACTGGGACGAGGATATCCGCCCCTGGTTCGCCGTGGGCAGCCAGAATTTCGGCAAGGATCTGCCCGGCGCCGTCCACGGCCGGATCTTCGACCGCTATCCCGGCCTGTTCCACTTCAAGGCGATCGGCAGCGATTTTGAATTCTACGCGGTGCCGCTCCACCTCGATTCAAAGGAAGAAGGCACGCTTCGCCGCGAACTGGCGAGCAAGATCCTCGCCGCCGCAATTGCCCGCACCGCGGCCCAGGCGGAGGGCGAGCGTGACTGGATATTGCTCGGCGACATGGACGGCGAGATCGCGTCGAAGAACTTCCGGGTGCTTGCGGCGAAAGGCCTGGTCGCGCTCAGCGCCGAGGACGAGCAGGCCGGCACCTTCACCTACCTCAAGAACCCGCAGCGATCGATGATCGACCATGTCTATGTCTCGCCCTACCTGACCAAGCATCAGGGCGCGCAAAGCTTCTTCACCGTCGCGGCCGACAAGACCTATCCCGGCTACCTCAAGGAGATTTCGGACCACCGGCCGATCGTCACCCGCCTGGCGCTTCGCAAGGCGACCAAAGAGGAAGCGATCGCCTCCCTGCCGGACAGCCTGCAGGCGGCGCTCAGCGAACTTTATGAGGGCAGCGGGCCCGGCCTCTAGCCCGACGTGCGGCCAATCCAGGCCGGGACCGCCGCCGCATCAGGGCGTTCCTTCAGGGACGGCGACCCGTCACCCCGGACTTGATCCGGGGTCCGCTTTCTACGCCGCGCCTGTCCGAAAGAAGAAGGTGGATGCCGGATCAAGTCCGGCATGACGAGAGGCGGCTACAATCCGGACGGCCGGTGAAAGCGCCAACGGCCCGTGAGGAGAGTCTTGGCGTGGGGCTCCGCCACTCGCTAGAGGCGGGCTGATGTTGCGCATCACCGAACTGAGCCTGCCGCTTCACCATGCGGATGAGGCGCTGCCCGCCGCGATCTGCAAGCGGCTGCGGATCACACCGCGGGAGCTGGTCCGCCACGTCGTCGCACGCCGGGCAAGCGATGCCCGCGACAAGACGCGAATCCAGCTCGTCTACAGCGTGGACGTCAATGTGCGGAACGAGGCGGCGGTGCTCGCCCGCTTCGCCAAGGACCGGAACGTCCAGCCTACCCCCGACACGCGGTACCGCTTCGTCGCCAGGGCGCCCGAGACCGGAACGACGCGCCGCCCGGTGGTGATCGGCGCCGGGCCGTGCGGGCTGTTCGCCGGGCTGATCCTGGCGCAGATGGGCTTCCGGCCGATCATTGTCGATCGCGGCAAGGTGGTTCGCGAACGCACCAAGGACACGTGGGGCCTGTGGCGCAAGAGCGTGCTCAATCCGGAAAGCAACGTCCAGTTCGGCGAAGGCGGCGCGGGTACGTTTTCCGACGGCAAGCTCTACAGCCGGATCAAGGACAACCGCCACCTCGACCGCAAGGTGCTGACCGAGTTCGTCAAGGCTGGCGCACCGCCCGAGATCCTGACCGAAGCGCATCCGCATATCGGCACGTTCCGTCTGGTGACCATGGTCGAGAGCCTTCGCGAAGCGATCGAGGGGCTTGGCGGCGAGTATCGTTTCTCGACCCGCGTCGATGGGCTGGACATCGTTGCCGGCGCGGACGGTGCGCGGCGGCTTCAGGGGCTTCACCTGCATGACGGCGGCTATCTCGAGACCGACCATGCGGTGCTGGCGGTCGGGCACAGCGCGCGCGACACCTTCGAAATGCTCCACGCGGCCGGAGTCCACGTCGAGGCCAAGCCGTTCGCGATCGGAGTCAGGATCGAGCATCCGCAATCCTGGATCGACCGCGCGCGGTTCGGCTCCGATGCCGGCAACCCGATCCTTGGCGCCGCAGAATATCATATTTCGCATCATTGCTCGAACGGCCGCACCGTCTACAGCTTCTGCATGTGCCCGGGCGGAACGGTTGTCGCCGCAACGTCCGAGGAAGGCCGCGTCGCGACCAACGGCATGAGCCAATATTCGCGCAACGAGCGCAACGCCAATTCCGGCCTGGTCGTTGCGATCGATCCCGAGCGCGATTATCCCGGGGATCCGCTCGCCGGCATCGCGCTGCAGCGGCACTGGGAGTCGGTGGCGTATGTCGCCGGCGGGTCCAGCTACAACGCGCCGGCGCAGCGGCTCGGCGACTTTCTGGCGGGACGGCCCTCGACGGCGCTCGGTACGGTGACTCCCTCCTACCGCCCGGGCGTTCACCCGACCGACCTCGCCCATTGCCTGCCGGATTTTGCGGTCGCGGCGATGCGGGAGGCCTTGCCGGTCTTCGGTCGCCAGATCCCGGGCTACGACCACCCCGATGTCGTGATGACCGGCGTTGAGACGCGCACGTCGTCACCGGTGCGCTTCACTCGGGGCGAAGACTTTCAGAGCTTGAACACCATTGGGCTGTTTCCGGCGGGGGAAGGCGCGGGCTATGCCGGCGGCATCCTCTCCGCATCGGTCGACGGGATCAAGGTCGCCGAAGCCGTGGCAGCCAGCCTGTGCCGCTCGGCCTGAAGGGCACCCGCGCGCGATGACGCTGATCCTGTTCAACAAGCCTTTCGGCGTGCTGTGCCAGTTCACGAATGAACGCACAGGCCCACCCCGGCCGACCCTGGCGAATTATATCGACCTGCCGGGCGTCTACCCGGCCGGCCGGCTCGATCTGGACAGCGAGGGACTGCTTCTGCTGACCGACGACGGCGCGCTTCAGGCGCGGATCGCCGACCCGAAGTTCAAACTGCCCAAGACCTATCTCGTGCAGGTCGAAGGGGAGGTCGCCGAAAGTAACCTCGCGAAGCTGCGCCGCGGGGTGCAGCTGAAGGACGGGATGACTCGTCCCGCCGAGGCCGAGCGGATCGCCGAGCCCGCTCTCTGGCCTCGCGACCCGCCGGTCCGGTTCCGCAAGACCGTGCCCGACTGCTGGCTCAAGCTAACGATCCGCGAAGGCCGCAACCGGCAGGTGCGCAGGATGACGGCTGCCGTCGGGCGTCCAACCCTGCGGCTGGTGCGGTGGAGCATTGGAGACTGGACGCTCGATGGCCTCTCGCCCGGAGAGTACCGGCCCGCCTGACGGGCGGCCGGTGCTTGGCCTGAGGGGGATCTATGTAGCCCTCTGCTGCCGGCTACACTCGAGCAGCCCGCAGCCGGCTCTCGCCCATTTCCCTCAGGCACAAAAAAACCGCCTTGGCGTATGCCTTGGCGGTTTTGTTGTGTGTGTTGGTTGCGGGAGCAGGATTTGAACCTGCGACCTTCAGGTTATGAGCCTGACGAGCTACCGGGCTGCTCCATCCCGCGTCACCGACGTAGGGCCGAGGCCCTGGAATGACTGAGCCGCCCAAGGTGCGTTAAGCACCGTGGGCGGCTCACTATGTGAATGGGTCCATGCATTTATGCGCAAGCCTCAAAGCCTGGCGACGACCTACTCTTCCATCGCTTAAGCGATAGTACCATCGGCGCTGTCTGGTTTCACGGCCGAGTTCGGGATGGGATCGGGTGGGTCACAGACGCTATGGCCACCAAGCTATGGGGCCTGCGCATAAAGTGCGTGTTCTAGAAACCGTGCATTTTGCATCTAGCTGAGCGTCCTTCTCGGACAGTTGGCGAGTGCGGCTCCTCCGAACCACGCATTCAGGGCACCCATCAAAGTATTACTTTGATGGGATCCAAGCGTGGCTCTGCGAAGCCTCAGCTCGTCCAAGCCTGTCGTTGATGGTGGGACTCTCAAGCGCGAATAGAGCAATTAGGACCGGTTAGCTCCATGCATTACTGCACTTCCACATCCGGCCTATCAACGTCGTGGTCTTCGACGGCTCTGTGATAACTTATCTCGAGG
>DASWMM010000391.1:0-1859 GCA_036399755.1 Allosphingosinicella sp. | reverse complement strand
AGAACACCGTTTATCCCGATCAGCGCGCGGCAATCGTCGTGCTCACCAACGCCGACTTCGGCGACGCGACCGACACGCTGACTGAAGGCCTCGCCGCCATCCTCCTCCCCACCGCCGCCGCTGCCGCGAGCACGGTATCCGACCGCAGCGGCGAAGCGCGCGCCTTCTTCGACGCGCTCACCGCGGGCAAGCTCGACCGGCGGCTGATCACGGCCAACCTCAACGACTATTTCGACGCTACAACGCTCGGCGACTATCGCTCGAGCCTTGCCGCGCTTGGGCCTGCCACCAGCATCGTTTCGCTTGGGCAGCCGCGCCTTCGCGGCGGGTTCGTCCGGCGCGGCTATCGGGTGACCGCCGGCGGCAAGTCGTTCAGCATCAGCACCTTCGCCGAGCCCGGCGCCAATGGCCGCTGGGAACAGTTCATCGTCACGCCCGACTGAGCGCTCGGCGATTGCGGAACCTTCGGTGCCGCCGGCGCTTGGGGGGATGGGGTCAAAGGAGACAAGCATGTCCAAGCCATCAGCAACCGCACTCTCGCTGCTCGTCGGCGCGGCGTTGCTCGCCGCCCCTGCGCTCTCCGCCGACGGCGGGCGCAAGCTCGAGGCTACCCTCAGCGGTGCTGCGGAGGTTCCTGGTCCTGCCGATCCCGACGGTGCCGGCGCGGCGAGCGTCGCCATCAACGCCGGCCAGCGCCAGATCTGCTACACGCTGAGCGTCAGCAACATCGACCCGGCCACCATGGCGCATATCCACAAGGCTCCGCCCGGCGTCGCGGGTCCAGTGGTCGCCGCACTGACCGCGCCGACCAGCGGAAGCAGCAAGGGCTGCGCCACCGTCGCGGGCGCGCTTGCCCTGGACATCCTCAAGTCACCGGCGAATTACTACATCAACATCCACAACGAACCTTTTCCCGCCGGTGCCCTGCGGGGGCAGCTGGCGAAATAGGCCGTCCTGCTTGTCGCCTGCCCACGGCCGTGGCTAAGGCCGGACGATGACTGACTTCGCCTCCTTGCTCCGCCCCGACCGCGGGGAGCCCGCGCATGCCGTTCACCTGGTCGACAAAGCTAGCTTCGCCGAATGGCTGGGACGCCAGCCTGCGCCTCGCCGCGCGCACCTTGATGCACTGCGCTTCGAGGGCAAGACCCCGTTTCAGTTCGCCATCCTGCCGGGCGAGGGCAAGGCGTTCGAGGTGGTGACGACTGTTGCAAGCGTCGATACACTCACCCCCTGGTGCCTCGCGCGGCTTGGCGAGGCGCTCCCCGCCGGCACCTACCGCCTTGTTGATCCCAACTCAGGCGCCGCCGCGCTCGGTTGGCTGCTCGCCCAGCACCGCTTCGACCGTTACCGCACCATTCCGGATGCCGCCGCAGGTCCGCGTATCCTGCTCACCGCCGAGGCCGCCACGATCGACCGCACGGTCCGCGAAGCGCAAGCCACCGCTCTTGTCCGCGACCTCGTCGACACCCCGGCTTCCGATCTCGGCCCGGCGGAGCTTGAAGCCGCGGTTCGCGCCCTAGGCGACGACAGCGGCGGGAAGGTCGAAGTCACCTATGGCGACGCGTTGGACACCGGCTTCCCGATGATCGCCGCCGTCGGCCGCGGCGCCGCGCGCGACCGCGCCCCGCGGCTGCTGGAGCTGCGCTGGGGCCGCGAGGCCGATCCGCGCGTCGCAATCATCGGCAAGGGCGTGTGCTTCGACAGCGGCGGTCTCGACATCAAGCCGGCGAGCGGCATGCGCCTGATGAAGAAGGACATGGGCGGCGCTGCTCACGCGCTTGCCCTCGCCCAACTGATCATCGCCGAGCGCCTGCCGGTTCGGCTCCATTTGCTCATCCCGGCGGTCGAGAACAGCGTCT
>DASWMM010000390.1:0-6425 GCA_036399755.1 Allosphingosinicella sp. | reverse complement strand
TCGGCGACGATGCCGTGGATCCACTGGCGGGCGGCCTCGATCTGGGCGACGTCGGAGGAGCTGATCTTGATCACGCCCTCGTCGTCGATGTCGACCTTGGCGCCGGTGGTGGCGACGATCTCACGAATGATCTTGCCGCCGGTGCCGATGATGTCGCGGATCTTCTCCTTGGGGATCTGCATGGTCTCGATGCGCGGCGCGTGGGCGGAAAGCTCACCGCGAACGTCGCCCAGGGCCTTGGCCATCTCGCCCAGGATGTGGGCGCGGCCGGCATTGGCCTGATCGAGCGCGATGCGCATGATCTCTTCGGTGATGCCGGCGATCTTGATGTCCATCTGCAGGCTGGTGATGCCCGCTTCGGTGCCGGCGACCTTGAAGTCCATGTCGCCGAGGTGATCCTCATCGCCCAGGATGTCGGAGAGGACCGCGAAGTCGTCCCCTTCCTTGATGAGGCCCATGGCGATGCCGGACACCGGGCGCTTCAGCGGCACGCCGGCGTCGAGCAGGGCAAGGGTGCCGCCGCAGACGGTGGCCATCGACGAGGAGCCGTTGCTCTCCGTGATGTCTGAGAGGACGCGGATCGTGTACGGGAATTCGTCGTGGCTGGGGAGCACCGGGTGCAGCGCCCGCCAGGCGAGCTTGCCGTGGCCGACTTCGCGGCGGCCGGGCGCGCCGAAGCGGCCGACTTCGCCGACGCTGTACGGCGGGAAGTTATAGTGGAGCATGAAGCGCTGGTAGGAGAGGCCTTCCAGCCCGTCGATCATCTGCTCCGCATCCTTGGTGCCCAAGGTGGTGGTGCAGATCGCCTGGGTTTCGCCGCGGGTGAAGAGCGCCGAGCCGTGGGTGCGCGGCAGGAAGCCGACCATGGCGTCGATGGCGCGAACCGTCTTGGTGTCGCGGCCGTCGATGCGGGTGCCGTCCTTGAGGATGGCGCCGCGGACGATCTCGGCTTCGAGCTTCTTGACGAGCTTCAATGCGCCCAGATAGCCCGAGGGATCGGACGCTTCGAGATCGGAAAGGCCGGTGCGCGCCTTGGCGCGGGCTTCGTTGATCGCGGTCTGGCGCTGCTGCTTGTCGGTGAGCTTGTAGGCGGCGGCAAGGTCGGCGCCGATGAGGTCGCGCAGGGTTTGCTTGATCGCGCTGGTGTCGGCGGGTTCGGCCAGCTCCCAGGGCTCGTTGGCGGCCTGCTCGGCGAGGCGGATGATGCCGTCGATCACCGGCTGAAGCGCGCGGTGGGCGAACATCACGCCTTTGAGCATGATGTCTTCAGAAAGCTCCTTGGCTTCCGATTCCACCATCATCACGGCGTTGTGGGTGCCGGCGACGACGAGGTCGAGCTCGCCGTCCTTGAGCTGCTCCTGGCTGGGGTTGAGGATGTATTCGCCGTCCATGTAGCCGACGCGGGCGGCGCCGATCGGGCCCATGAACGGAATGCCGGACAGGGTGAGTGCGGCCGAAGCAGCGATCATCGCCACCACATCCGGCTCGTTCTCGCCGTCATAGCTCATCACATGCGCGATGCAGAGCACCTCGTTGTAAAACCCCTCGGGGAAGAGGGGCCGAATCGGGCGATCGATAAGGCGACTGGTCAGCGTTTCCTTTTCGGTGGCGCCGCGCTCGCGCTTGAAGAAGCCGCCCGGGATGCGGCCGGCGGCGGAGAATTTTTCCTGGTAGTGGACGGTGAGCGGGAAGAAATCCTGCCCCGGCTTGACGTGCTTCGCGGCCGTGACGGCGCACAGGACGACGGTTTCGCCGAGGGTCGCGAGAACCGCGCCGTCGGCCTGGCGGGCAACGCGGCCCGTTTCGAGGGTGAGGGTCTTGCCGCCCCACTCGATTTCAACTTTCTTCATGTCGAACATTCGATTTTCCCTTCAACGCCCACGGCCAGATGCCGCGGGGGCCTGTAGACCGGCCCGATGGCCGGTGATTGGGTCGATCATGACCCGGATCGAAGCGCCCACCGAAATGCGGACGCCCGATGCGCGAAGCGGCCCGCTAGGGGCCGCTCCGGTGTTACTTGCGAAGGCCAAGCTTCGCGATAAGGGCAAGGTAGCGCTCGCCTTCGGTTTTCCGGAGATAATCCAGAAGCGAGCGGCGCTTGTTGACCAGCATTAAAAGGCCGCGGCGCGAATGGTTGTCCTTCGCGTGGGTCTTGAAGTGCTCGGTGAGATTGACGATCCGCTCCGTAAGGATCGCGACCTGGACTTCCGGGGAACCGGTGTCCGAGGAGCCACGGGCGTGGTCGTTGATGATTTCCTGCTTGCGCTCGGCGGTTACCGACATCGTTTACTCCTTCATTCAGATGTTGAAGCCGCGCACCACCCGGAGCCTGTCTCCGTGAAGCTCCACAAGCGCAACCGGAACAGACCCGTCGGTTGCTAAATGAAGCCCTGGCTTTGCGGCGGTCCCGATCACTTCACGCCCCTGGCGGAGCGCTCTTGCCTGATCGGGGGTGACGGAAAGAGCCGGGATGTCGTCCAGCCCCGCCGTCAACGGCAAGAGTGTCTGTTCAAGGGTTCGCGCGATAGCGAGTTGCACCAGATTGTCCAGCGAAATCGCCCCGTCGAGGGCGAAGGGACCTGCCTTCAGGCGGCGCAGCATGGTGACGTGGCCGACGGTGTCGAGCGCGTAGGCGATGTCGCGGGCCAGGGAGCGGATGTAGGTGCCCTTGGAGACGCGTGCGCGGAGGGTGATGCTCTCCAAACCCTCCCCTGGAAGGCGAGTGAGACCGCTCGCCGAAGGCGAGTGGTGGAGGGGGCTCGGTGCCACGCACAGACCCCCCTCCACCATGCTTCGCATGGTCCCCCTCCCCGTACCGGGGAGGATTTCGAGGGCATGGATCGTCACCGCCCTTGCCTTCATCTCCACCTCGGCGCCGGCGCGGGCGAGGTCGTAGGCGCGTTTGCCGCCTACTTTCAGGGCGGAGTAGATTGGCGGCACCTGCTCGATCGGGCCGGTGAAGCGGCCAAGCACCGCCTCCACCTGCGCAAGCGTGGGCCGCACCTCGGACGTGGCCACCACCGCGCCTTCGGCGTCGAGCGTGTCCGTCTCCGCGCCGAAGCCGATCGTGAAATCGTACACCTTGTCCGCGTCCAGCATTCGGCCGGCGAGCTTGGTCGCCTCGCCCAGCGCGACCGGCAACACGCCGCTGGCCAGCGGGTCCAGCGTTCCGCCGTGGCCGACCTTGACCTTGGGATAGCCGCCGTCGCGGAGCGCGCGCTTCACCTTGGAGACGATATCGGTGGAGCCCGGCCCCACCGGCTTGTCGATCACGAGCCAGCCGTGCATCGTCCTAACGCCGCCCCTCGAGCGTGCCGGGCAGCATCAGGCGAAGCTGCGGCGCGTCGTCGGCGTGCATCTGCTCCATGAAGTGGCGGCGGCAGAGCGCCAGGTAGCGGTCGTTGCCGCCGATCTCCGTCTGCCGGCCGGCGCGCACCGCTTTGCCTTCGCCATCGACGCGCAGGTTCATGGTCGCCTTGCGCCCGCATTCGCAGATCGCCTTGAGCTCAACCAGCTTGTCGGCAAGCGCAAGCAGGCCGGCGCTGCCCGGGAAGAGATTGCCCTGGAAATCGGTGCGCAGGCCATAGGCCAGTACCGGCACCCGCAGTTCGTCGCACACCGAGGCGAGCTGGAGTACCTGCTCACCAGTGAGGAACTGCGCTTCGTCGATCAGCACGCAATCGGCGCCCGGCCCGACGATCTCGGCCTCCACATCGGCGCGCAGGTTGGTGTCCGCGTCGAACGTGTTCGCCTGCTCCTTGATGCCGATGCGGCTGTCGATCACGCCGAAGCCGGAGCGGTCGTGAATGCCGGCGGTGTAGAGCATCGCCCGCATGCCGCGCTCGCGATAGTTGAACGCGGTCTGCAGCAGAATGGTCGATTTGCCCGCGTTCATCGACGCATAATAGAAATAAAGCTTTGCCATCGGCGCACCCTAGCGGGGCGGGCGCGCTCAAGCGAGACCGGCGAGGCTCAGGTAAAAGCCGAGGACCGCCTGCACCGGCGGCACCACGATCCATTGGACAAGATTCAACCGCGGCCAGATCGACGGCACCACCACCAGCAGCAGGATGAGAAGCAGAAAGCCGTATTTGCCGAACTTCGCATAGCGCTTCGCCAGCGGCCTGGGCAGCAGCCCTTCCACAACGTGGCTGCCGTCGAAGGGCGGAATCGGCAGCAGGTTGAAGATCGCCAGAAAGACGTTGATCACCAGGAAGTTCTCGAGATTGGCGAGCACGAAGGCACCGCCCGGCGAACTCGGCGCCATCGCGGATCCCGCCGCGGCCAGCGCCAACACGGCGACGAGGCCGAGCAACAAGTTGGTCGCCGGACCGGCCATGGCCACCAGCATCATGTGAATTCGCGAATTGCGAAGCCGCCGGGCAACCACCGGCACCGGCTTCGCCCAGCCGAACACGGGCGCGCCCGCGACGGCGAGAAAGAGGGGCAGAACCACTGTACCGATCGGATCGACATGGCGGATCGGGTTCGGGCTCAACCGTCCAAGATCCCGCGCGGTCGGATCGCCGAATGCGTTGGCGACCCAGCCGTGGGAAATTTCGTGAAGCACGATCGCCACCACCAGCGGGATCAGCCACGTGGCGATGTCGAAAACGAAATTACCCGGTTGCATGGCTCGGCTGCCCCCATTCTTCCGCCAGGATGGAGAACAAAACGGTGTCCCGCACATGCCCCGTCCAGGTGATCCGGTCGGCGCGCAGCACGCCTTCGCGCACCGCGCCCAGCTTGGCCATCGCCGCCTGGCTGCGGCCGTTGCGAGCATCGACGCGGAATTCGACCCGCCGGAATCCGCTGCCGAAGGCGCGGCTGAGCATCAGATCCTTGACCCTGCGATTGAAGCCCGTGCCGCGCATCTTCGGTATGTAGTACGTATTGCCGATCTCCAGCACCCCCCGCTCGGGATCGACCGCGATAAAACAGCTCATCCCGACCAGCCGCTCGCCTGAAAAGATGACGAAGTTGCACCAGTTCGGCCGCCGCATCAGCAGGTCGAAGCTCGCGTCGAAATTCTCCGGATCGTAGGAGACAGAGTAGATCGGCCAGATCGCCAGATCCTCGGCGCAGGCCGCCTTCAGCGCCGCGCGATGCGCCTCCGCCATGGGCTCCAGGCGCAGCTCGCGGTCCGAGAGCGTTGCGGCAAGCTCGTCAAAAATCGGCATAAAGTCCGTCGTCGGGTATCGGGCCCACGCCGTCCATCCGTACCCGCACGGACGCTGGATCGATCCTGCCGGTTCCCACTTCGCCGATCATCCACAGCACCTCCCAATTGCCGTCGGGCTCCCAGCGCCCAGGGCTCGTCTCGATCAGGCAAGCATCGGGCCTTGCGTACACCACCATTGCGATCCGCTCGCCGTCCAGGCTCCACTTCCGCGCCGACGCGAAGATCAATGCCCCGCGCGCAAGGCACGGATAGCGCGCGGTGATGGTGCGAGCAGCCTCGGCGAAGACTGCCGATCGTTCGACGGCCATCGCGTTGACGATCTGGAACAGGCGGATCCGGTCGTGTCCCGAGCCGAGATAATGGTTGGCCACGAACCAGTCACCCTTGGGCGACCACAGGACGACGAACGGCATCCCGTCCATGAGCGCGTGAAAGGTGTCGAGGTTTCGACCTTCCCGGTCGGCGATGAAGACCTCGTTGGTGCCGCCCCCCTCCTGCTGAACCGTGAACCTGCCATCCGGGGACACGGCTTTTCCCGGACAGCCATCAATGAACTGGTAGCCGTACCCTTCATCACCCAAATGGCTGCAATCCGTGTCCAGCGCGCCGCCGCGAACGACGGGCAAAGGTCCGGACGGCAGGGCTGCCGCCTGGGCCGGCTCAGCGTTGTGGAGTTCCCGTTGCTGAGGTGCCGACCCCGAGAAGATCAAAGCGGTTGCCGCAGTGAGCAGGGGGAGTTTCATCGCGGCAAAGATGCCACGGTATGCGTCGGATGGCTACTCGTCGCCCTTCCCATCCGGCCCCTCCAGGTCGGGTGCGACCTTGGGAGAGCGGAGGAGGGCGTCGATGTAGCTGCCCTGGTCGAAGCTCTGGTCGGGGAGGAACTTGAGCTTGGCGGCGAACTTCAGGTTCACGCGCATTGCGACCGAGCGCTGCAGGTAGGCGGTGTTGGTGCGCAGCGCTTTCAGCACGATCTCCTCGTCCTGGCCGAGCAGCGGCTTCACGAACGCGGTGGCGTGGCGCAGATCGGGCGACATCCGCACTTCGGTGACGGAAACCGGGTGGCTGGTCAGCACCTCGTCGTGCACGTCGCCGCGCATCAGGATTTCGGACAAGGCATGGCGCACCTGCTCGCCGACGCGGAGCAGGCGGACGGAACGGCCTTCGTTGGAGTCGTTGGTTTTCATTGCTTACGCCTTCTACCCCTCTCCCATTTCGGGAGAGGGAGGGGCCCGCCGCAAAG
>DASWMM010000389.1:0-6912 GCA_036399755.1 Allosphingosinicella sp. | reverse complement strand
TCCTCGATGGTAGTGCGGCGGCGGCCGAGTTCGGTTTCCTCGCCATAGCGTGTCTTGAGGGAGGCGAGGTCCTTCTTGAGCCGGGTGCGCTGGCGGTCGCGGGAGCCGACCAGCTTGATGAGCTCGTCCCGCTCCTTGATCAGCGCGTCGCGCTCCTTCCTGATCTGCATTTCCTCGAGCTTGCGCAGGGAGCGCAGCCGCATGTTGAGGATCGCTTCGGCCTGCCGATCGGTGAGCGCGAATTCGGCGATCATCACCGCCTTGGGCTCGTCCTCCTCGCGGATGATCTGGATGACGCGGTCGAGGTTCAGATAAGCGACCAGATAGCCTTCGAGCAGCTCCACCCGGTCGTCGATCTTGGCGATGCGGTGCTGGGAGCGGCGGACCAGGACTTCGAACTGGTGCGCGACCCAGGCGGAGATCACTTCCTTCAGGCCCATCACGCGCGGCGTACGATCGGCGTCGAGCACGTTCATGTTCAACGGCACCCGCACCTCAAGGTCGGTGAGCCGGAACAGGCTGTCCATCAGCACGCTTGCGTCCACCGTGCGGCTGCGCGGCTCCAGCACGATGCGGATCTGTTCGTCGGATTCATCGCGGATGTCGGCGAGGATCGGCAGCTTTTTGTCGGAGATCAGGCTTGCGATCTGCTCGATCAGCTTGGACTTCGGCACCTGATACGGGATCTCGCTGATTATCGCCGTCCACGTGCCGCGGCCCTGGTCCTCGATGCTCCACCGCGCCCGCACCCGAAAGGCGCCGCGGCCGGTGCGGTAGGCGAGCGCGATTGCGTCGGCGCTGTCGACGATGACGCCGCCGGTCGGGAAATCGGGGCCGGAGACGAAGTCCATCAGCGCTGACGGCTCGGCACCCGGGTTGTCGATCAGGTGAGCGGCGGCATCGACGATCTCGGCCAGATTATGGGGCGGGATGGAGGTTGCCATGCCGACCGCGATTCCGCTCGCCCCGTTGGCCAGCAGGTTGGGAAACAGGCCGGGGAAGACTTCGGGCTCTTCCTCCTCGCCGTTGTAGGTGGGCCGGTAGTCCACCGTGCCTTCGTCGAGGCCGGCCATCAGGTCGGCGGCGGCGCCGGTGAGCTTGGCCTCGGTGTAGCGCATCGCCGCGGCGTTATCGCCGTCGACGTTGCCGAAATTGCCCTGGCCGTCGACCAGCGGGTAGCGCAGCGAGAAGGTCTGGGCGAGGCGGACCATTGCGTCATAGACCGACTGGTCGCCGTGCGGATGGTATTTGCCGATGACGTCGCCGACCACACGCGCGCACTTCTTGTAGCCGGAGGCCGGATCGAGCTTGAGGAGGCGCATCGCCCAGAGCAGGCGGCGATGCACCGGCTTCAGGCCATCGCGCACGTCGGGCAGCGAACGGGCGGTGATCGTGGACAGCGCATAGACGAGGTAACGCTGCGAAAGCGCCTTGTCGAAAGGGGTATTCTCGATCGGATCGATCGGCGTGGCGGCATCGGAAAGGTCGGACATACAGCGGCGATAGCAGCCGACTCCCCTCGATGCGAGGCCGCTTGCCTTTGTCTACCTAAAGAGTAGTATTAACGTTGCCGGCACGAGATCGGCGTAAACAGGAGACGAGGATGCGCAAGGCTCTGGGAGCAATGCTCCTTCTTTCGGCCGCCGCGTGCGGCAGCAACGAATCGGCGGACCGCCGCAGCGAAAATCTGGCAACGTTCGACGTGGAGGAGGCGCCTGCGGCGGACGCCTCGGCACGGGGCGCTCCCGGAGCACCACCCCGCCCCCCCGAAGTGTCGCCCACGGCGGCGCCGGGCGTCGCTTTCGATTACCGTTATTCCTTCCGCCTGCCCCCCACCCGCATCGGCGCGGTGCAGGAACAGCATGCCGCCGCCTGCGAGAAACTGGGTCCGGACCGCTGCCGTATCACCGGCATGACCTACGAACAGGACGGCGAGGACGACGTTTCCGCCCAACTGGTCCTCAAGCTCGACCCCCAGCTCGCCCGCCGCTTCGGCCGCGAAGCATCGGATGTAGTCGCGCGTGCAGAAGGGCTGGTGACCAGCGCCCAGATCACCGGCGAGGATGTCGGCAGCGCCATCGAAACCGACCAGCAGGTTCAGGGCGAGGTCCAGGAATCGCTGAAGGCCGTCGAAGGCCAGCTTGCCCAGAAGGGCCGTTCCGGATCCGAGCGGGCCGAGCTCCAGCGCCAGGCCGAGGAGCTGCGCCAGTCGATGCGGGCAAGCGCGCAGACGATCGGCGAGCGCCGCAAGCTGCTCGCCACCACGCCGATGATCTTCCGCTACGCCGCCGGCCAGACCGACGAGTCGCTCGGCGGCCAGGCGGCGCAGGCGCTCCATGCCTTCTGGACGGGTGCGCGAATCCTGCTCATCGCCTTGCTCTACATCCTGCCCTGGATGCTCGCGGCGCTTGCCATTGCCCTGGGCCTGCGCTGGGTCAGCCGGCGCTTCTTCCCCGATCGCAACCGTGTGGCCACGCCGCCGGCCGATCCGGGCACCGGCGCCTGACGACGTTGAAGGGGACGCGGTGCGAACCCGCTCCCCTTCCCGCCTTGCTCCGGGAGGGCTAGAGCGGGGCATGCGCATCCTCTCCGCCCTTGCCCTTGCCCTTTGTCCCGCGCTAGCCGCTTGCGCCGTGGACACTCCTTCCAAGCAGGCGGCGACGGCCGCGGCCCAACCCAAGCCCGAGCTGATGAAGTGGCCGGCCTTGCTCGCACGCAAGCGGCCGGAGCCTTCCACGTCCATTCGCTACGGCGAGGACCAGATGCAGGTCGTCGATCTGTGGCTCCCCGCCGGCAAGGGTCCGCACCCGACCGTGCTGATGATCCACGGCGGCTGCTGGCAGACGGAGATCGCCGACCGGCGGATCATGAACTGGATCGCGGACGACCTGCGGGCGCGCGGTATTGCGGTGTGGAACATCGATTACCGCGGCGTCGACCGCGCCGGGGGGGGCTATCCGGGCACCTTCCTCGACACCGCCGCGGCGGCCGATGCGCTGCGCAGCCATGCCAAGGCGCACGATCTCGACATCTCGCGCCTGGTGGCGGTTGGCCATAGCGCTGGCGGACACCTTGCGCTGTGGCTCGCCGGGCGCTCGAAGCTTCCGCAGAGCAGTCCACTGCGGACCGGCAGCCCGATCGCAATCCGCACCGTTGTCAGCCTCGGCGGACTCCCCGACCTCGAAGAAGCGGCACGGCCGCCGGGCAGCGGCTGCGGCACCGAAGTCATCGACCAGATTTCCGGCGGCGGCAAATATGCCGAGACCTCCGTCCCCCGCCTGGCGCCACTCGGCGTGCGCCAGGTGCTGGTCAACGGCCTGCAGGACCGCATCATCCCGCCGGCTTACGCAGAAGGCTATGCCGCGCCGATGCGCGCGGCGGGCGACAAGGTGACGGTGCGGATGGTGGATCGCACCGGCCACGTCGAGCTTATCGCGCCGGAGACGGACGCTTGGAAGGTGACGGTCAAAGAGATCGAAAAGGCGCTCGGCCGGTGACCAGCCTGGAGGCGGTGCGCGCGCGGGATGCCGCCGATCCGCTGCGCCATTATCACGACCGCTTCTTTCTGCCGCTGGGCACGATCTACCTCGACGGCAATTCGCTGGGCGTGCTTCCCAAGGCCACCGTAGAGCGCCAGCGCAAGGTGGTCGCCGAGGAGTGGGGCTCAGAGCTGATCCGGAGCTGGAACAGCCGCGGCTGGATCGATGCGCCGGCGCGCGTCGGCGCCAAGATCGCCCGGCTGATCGGCGCCAAGCCGCACGAAGTGATCGTCGCCGACAGCGTGTCGGTGAACCTGTTCAAGCTGATCGTCGCCGCCGCGGCCTTGGCGCCGGACCGGGCGCAGATTCTTTCGGAAAGCGGCAATTTCCACACCGACCTGCACATCGCGAGCGGCGCGGCGGAGCTGGCGGGGAAGCGGCTGGATGTTGTCGAACGTGCCGCGGTGCGTGATGCGATCTCGGGGGAAACCAACCTTCTTCTACTTACCCATGTGCACTTCAAGGCGGGGTACCGGTTCGACATGAAGGAGGTCACCGCGCGGGCGAAGGCGGCGGGGGCGGTGACGCTTTGGGACCTTTCGCACAGCGCGGGCGCGGTGCCGCTGGACCTCAACCGCGACGGCGCCGAACTGGCGGTCGGGTGCGGCTATAAGTATCTCAACGGCGGCCCCGGGGCGCCCGCCTTCCTGTACGTGGCCGAGCATCTCCAGGAGCGGCTGATCCCGCCCCTGCGCGGCTGGATGGGGCACGCCGCGCCGTTCGATTTCACCGACGATTACGTCCCCGCGCCCGGCATCGCCCGCTTCCTGGTCGGCACGCCGCCGATCCTCAGCCTGTCGGCGCTGGAAAGCGGGGTCGAGAGCTTCGACGGCGTCGACATGGAGGCGCTGTGGGCCAAGTCGATCGAACTCTTCGACCTCTTCGCCGCCCTTGCCGCCGAACGCTGTCCGGAGCTGGAATGCATCTCGCCCGCCGACCCTGAGCAACGCGGCAGCCATATCAGCTTCCGCCACCCTCACGCCTTCGAGATCTGCCAGGCGCTGATCGATGCGGGCGTGATCGGCGACTTCCGGGCGCCCGACGTGATCCGCTTCGGCCTCACCCCGCTCTACTTCGGCTTCGAGGACATCTGGCAGGCGGCCGAGCGGATGGCCGACATCCTCGACACGGAGCGCTGGCGCGAGCCGCGCTTCGCCGTGCGCGGCAAGGTGACCTGAGAGCCCCCACACAAAGCCTCTTGTGTGTTAGGCGCATAATACACTAGCATCGCTTCCGGAACGACTCACCGGAAGGGGACCAACATGACCAAGAAGACGATCCTGCTCGCCGCCGCCGCCGCGGTGGCCCTGCCGCTTGCCGCCGTACCGGCGCTTGCCCAGAACGAGGCGCCGCTGATCCCGCGCGAAACGATCTTCGGCAACCCGACCAAGACGGCCGGCCGCCTGTCGCCCGACGGCAAGTGGCTGAGCTGGATCGCGCCGCGCGACGGCGTGCTCAACATCTATGTCGCCCCCGCGTCCAACCCGGCCGCCGCCAAGCCGCTCACCAACGAGCGCCAGCGGCCGATCCGCCAGTATTTCTGGGCGCCCGACAGCAAGCAGATCCTGTTCATCAACGACAAAGGCGGCGACGAGAATTTCCTGCTCTACGGCGTCGATATCGCCTCCGCGAGCGAGCGCGCGCTGACCCCGTTCGAAAAGACCCGGGTGCAGATCGTCAACATTTCGAACGACGTGCCGGACCGGATCCTGATCGGCGTCAACAACCGCGATCCGCGCTGGCACGACGTCCACAGCCTTGATCTCAAGACCGGCAAGCTCACCCCAGTGCTCCAGAATGACGGCGGCTATGCCGGCTTCCTTGCCGACGAGCAGCTCGTCGTCCGGGTCGCCAACAAGTCGCGCGCCGACGGCGGCAGTTCGTTCTTCCGCGTGATGAACAACAAGGTCGATGCCCAGCCCTTCGAGGAAGTCACGCTGGAAGATTCGCAGACCACCCAGCCGGTCGGCTTCACCACCGACGGCAAGACCTTGTACTGGATCGACAGCCGCGGCCGCGACACCGCCGCGCTGATCGCGCAGGATGTCGCGGCCGGTAAGAAGACCCTCGTCGCCGAAAGCGCCAAGGCCGACATCGGCAACGCCCTGACCAACCCGAAGACCGGCCGGGTCGAAGCCTATGCGGTCAACTACCTCAAGAACGAGTGGACGCCGCTCGGCGCGGCGGTGAAGGGCGACCTCGCCTTTCTGGAGAAGAATTTGAAGGGCGAGATCGCCGTCACCTCGCGCACCAATGCGGACGACAAATGGATCGTCTCGGTCGATCCGGTGACCCAGCCGTCGAGCACGCACCTCTACGACCGCAAGGCCAAGAGGCTGACCAAGCTCTACACATCCCGGCCCGAGCTGGAGGGCGCGCCGCTCGCCGCCATGCACCCGGTGGAGATCAAATCGCGCGATGGCCTCAACATGGTGTCCTACCTGACCCTGCCGCCGGGCAGCGACCCGGACGGCGACGGCCGGCCGGACAAGGCGGTGCCGATGGTGCTGCTCGTCCATGGCGGCCCCTGGGGACGCGATGCCTACGGTTATAACGGCACCCATCAATGGCTGGCGAACCGCGGCTATGCGGTGCTGTCGCCCAATTTCCGCGCCTCCACCGGCTTCGGCAAGAAGTTCATCTCCGCCGGAGACCTGCAATGGGGCACCAAGATGCACGACGACCTGCTCGACGCGGTCGATTGGGCGGTGAAGCGCGGCGTGACCTCGCCCGACAAGGTGGCGATCATGGGCGGCTCCTATGGCGGCTATGCGACGCTGGCCGGCCTCGCCTTTACGCCCGACAGGTTCGCGTGCGGCGTGGACATCGTCGGCCCGTCGAACCTCGAGACCCTGCTCAAGACCATTCCGCCTTATTGGGAGGCCGGCAAGGTGCAGTTCTACAAGCGCATGGGCGATCCGACCACCGCGGAAGGCCTGGCCCTGCTCAAGGAACGCTCGCCGCTCTACAAGGCGGACCGGATCACCCGGCCGCTGCTGATCGGCCAGGGCGCCAACGACCCGCGCGTCAACGTCGCGGAATCGGAGCAGATCGTCGACGCGATGAAGGCGAAGAACATCCCCGTCACCTATGTCGTCTTTCCCGACGAAGGCCACGGCTTCGCCCGGCCGGTAAACAACATCGCCTTCAACGCGGTGGCCGAGAACTTCCTCGCCCGCTGCCTTGGCGGGCGGGCCGAGCCGATCGGCGCGGCGCTGAAGGCCTCCACCGCGCAGGTGCCGCACGGCGCCGAATACGCGCCGGGGCTCGCGGAGGCGATCGGGACGCGCTGAGGGGTGAGGACGGGAAGAAGGAGTAGTTCTTCTTCCCGTCACCCTCACGGAAGGGCGCTATTATACTTCATGTACCTCAG
>DASWMM010000388.1:0-5122 GCA_036399755.1 Allosphingosinicella sp. | reverse complement strand
GTGGTGTAGCCGAGGGAGCGGAGGAGCGGGTCCATCTGCGCCTGCAGCGCCTTCAGCTCGTCGAGGCCGCGCTGGTGGACCTCGTCGGGGGTCAACGACGAGGTGGTCGCGGCGCGCAGGGCCCAGGCGTAATAAGCGTCGCCGTCGGGCAGCTTCCACACGCCGGCGCGGCTGTCGGCACGGGCGCGGTGAAGCCCCAGCTCGGCAATCTGCCGGTCCAGAGCGGGGGCGACGCGGCCGTCCACCAGCGCAAGGGCTCGGCGGCCCCAGTCTCCCCGTATCCCCGAAGTTCGGCGGGCCAGGGAGGTGACGAGACCCCACTCCCCCGTCGACTGCGCGCGCGACGACTTCATCTGCTTCAGCGTCTTGTCGAGCAGGAAATCGGGGGCGATCACGCCCAGCGAGCGGTTGTGGACCAGGCGCTCGGTCTCGCCGTCGAGCACCGCGGCATAGGCTTCGACGCGAGCCAGATAGGCTTCGGCGTCGGCCGCGTTCTCTACTTTGTGGCTGGAATCCAGGAAGTCGGGGATTTCGACGAATGCGCCGGTATTCTGCGCCACCACGTAGGGCGAGTTGCGGTACGACCAGTTCTGGTTGAGCACCACCGAGTCGCCATACGGAAAACGGTAGCCTTCAACGGCGAGCGCGTGGGACGTCTCGATGACGTCGAGATCGAGCCTAGCGCCCGGGCTGAGGTTCGCACGATCGACGCCCTTGAGCTGCCGCAGGCGCTCGGCGGCCTGCTGACCCAAGCGGCGGTAGCCGGCCAGCGACCGGTCGGTGAGCTGCGCCTTGAGGGCGCTGCGGCCGTCCTTGTCGAGGCCGAGCGAGGTCGCATTCTCCGGATATTCGCGCAGCATCGCCTCGGCGACCCCAGCCAACATCGCCTGCACCGCCGCGTCGTCGGGCGCCGCCCCTGCCCCGACCCGCGCCGCGCAGCCGGGCAGCAGCGGCAAGGCCGCGACCAGGGCGGTGGAGGTGAGGAACTGGCGGCGGGCGAGCGGCTGCATGGGCGACCTCGAACTGGATTGGAGCCGCCCTTCTGCCCCGCGCGAAGCCACTCCGCAATCCGCCCCATCTTGTGTTAGGCAGCGTCGCCATGGACGAATTCTACCGCATCCGCCGCTTGCCGCCCTACGTGTTCGCCGAAGTGAACGCCATGAAGGCGGCCGCCCGCGGCAGGGGCATCGACATCGTCGATCTCGGCATGGGCAACCCCGACGGCGCGCCGCCGCCGCACGTCATCGAAAAGCTCGCCGAGGCCGCCCGCAATCCCAAGGCGCACGGCTACTCCGCGTCCAAGGGCATATCCGGGCTGCGCAAGGCCCAGGCCGGCTATTATGCCCGCCGCTTCGGGGTCGATCTCGATCCGGAAAGCGAGGTGGTCGTCACCCTGGGATCGAAGGAGGGCCTCGCCAATCTCGCCCAGGCGATCACCGCGCCGGGCGACGTGGTGCTCGCGCCCAACCCGTCCTACCCGATCCACCAGTTCGGCTTCATCATCGCCGGTGCCGCGATCCGCTCCATTCCCGCAGCGCCGGGGCCGGACTTCTTTCACCGGCTGGAGCTGTCGCTGCGTTATTCGGTGCCCAAGCCCTCGGTGCTGGTAATCGGCTATCCGTCAAACCCGACGGCGTATGTCGCCGACCTCCCTTTTTACGAAAAGGTCATCGCCTTTGCGCGCGAGCATAAGCTGTGGGTGATCAGCGACCTCGCTTATGCCGAGATCTATTTCGGCGACACGCCGACACCGTCCATTCTCCAGGTGCCGGGCGCCAGGGAGGTGGCAATCGAGTTCACCTCCATGTCCAAAACCTATTCGATGGCCGGCTGGCGGATCGGGTTCGCGGTTGGCAACCGGACGCTGATCAACGCGCTGACGCGGGTGAAATCCTATCTCGATTACGGCGCCTTTACGCCGATACAAGCGGCGGCGACGGCAGCGCTCAACGGGCCGCAGGACATCGTGGAAGCCAACCGCAGGCTCTACAAGGCGCGGCGCGACTGCCTGGTGGCGAGCTTCGCCCGCGCCGGGTGGGACATACCGCCGCCGCAAGCGAGCATGTTCGCCTGGGTGCCGATCCCGGAGGCGTTCCGGCACCTTGGCTCGATGGAGTTCGCCAAGCGGCTGCTCGCCGACGCGCACGTCGCGGTGGCGCCAGGCGTCGGCTTCGGCGAGGAAGGCGAAGGCTTCGTTCGGATCGCGCTTGTGGAGAACGAGCAGAGGCTCAGACAGGCGGCGCGGGGCGTGAAGAAGTTTCTGGCGGGCGCGTAACTACGCATTCTCAAAACCAGCCCACCTCGTTCGTCCCGAGCGTAGTCGAGGGGCGCACACGAGGACTCAGTGCCAGCGCCCCTCGACTACGCTCGGGACGAACGATGCTTGTGAGTGCACCCCCAAAACGAGTTTGGTGATTGGGCCCTACTCCGCTGGGACGGCAGGCGCTGCGGGCGAACTCCCACCCCTCCCCGAGAACTTCCGGATGAGCCTCGGCAATGGCCCGTTGCGCTCCATCCATTCGGCATATTCCTGGTATGCCGGGTCGGCCATCAGGTGCCGCTCCTCCATCCGGGCGCGCCAGTAATAAACGCCGCTTACCGCCGCCAGGATCGCCGTGTTGCGAATCGCGTCGTTCAAGTCGCCGGTGACCGTGAAGAAGGGCAGCACGCCGAGCCACCAGAACAGGTTCTTGGACACATAGGCCGGGTGCTTGGTGAGGCGGTAAGGACCGTGGGTGAGGATGCCGCGGTGGGTGAGGTTCGAAAAGCGGATGCCGAACGCCACCGTCGCCCAAGCGTAGAAAGCGGCAAGGGCGACGAGGGCAACCGCCCACACCACCATCAGAGCGTGGTGCCCGTCCAGCCAATGCACCCAGCCGTCCGAGCCGGCGGTGCCCTGCAAGTAATGGAGGGGCCCGCTTGGGTTCATCATGATAAAGGGCGGGTAGCAGATGAGGGCCGCCGTCCAGCCCGCCGCATAAGGATTGGCCGAGCGGATATGGGCGTCGAGCGGCTTTATCGTCAGCGCGTAGCCGACCGTGGCGAACACCGTGTCGATCATGAACATGACGCCGATCAGCCAGAAGGTGAGCGTCACCAGGGTGAAGGTGATCTGCTCGGCCCTCGGCGTGATCGCGCCGAACCAGTTGCCGGGGACGATGGCGATCATGAAGGCGAGGAAGAAGGCCTTGATCGCCCAGCTGCGCAGGAAATCGTAGAGGATTTCCTTGTCCACCGCGGAGCCGCGGCCGATGACGAGCTGCCCCATGTGCCAGGCGCCGTCGCGCGGATCCTTGAGGCGGCGGTCGATCCACAGCACGTAGGGAACGGAGGCGACGAGCAGCGGCACGGCCACCATCCCGAGCACCTGCATGGCGTACAGATAGATGCCGTCCCAATACCAGCGGCCGACGCAGTAGAACATTGCGATGGCCGTCCAGGTCGCCCACCGGCCGGCGATCTTTGCGATGCTGGTGTCGAGCGTTTCCCGAAGCGGCCGCGGCGGATTGTCCCAATCGAGACCGCTGGACGGGCTGCGATGGACTTTATCGACCAGGATGGACCAAAGCAGCATCGGCGCGCCGCAGGCGACCAGTGCGCACAGGGTCGCGTTTGGGCCGGAATATTCATAGGTCCGCGCCACGGCGAACCAGGCGAACAGCCCGACGAGGCCGACCACGCCGACCATCGAGCTTACCGCCGAGCGCGGGCGCGGGTCCGCCGCCGCGGGCGCATCGATATCGATCCGGATTTGTGCGTTCATGACGCGGTTCTTAACCGGAAACTGGTAAGGAAGAGGTGAACGCCGCCCCTTCCCCATAGGCCCGCTTCGGCCGCCGCTTTCCTCGGCTCCCCCATCGGTGCGGCCCTAGGTAACCGGTTCTTAAGTCTCTGCGCGCTTAGTGCCTCGTGGCGGTTTGGAAATTGGGGGTCCTGGCGCAGCGTGGAATTGGGTTCGATGGCCTGGGAGGGCATAATGCTGTCGAAGGAAAGTCATCAGGAGACGACGTTCTCCTTTTCGGAGCGGACGCCGCAGCCGGGGGAGCGGCGGCGCGATCCGCGTCACCTTACGATCCTGCGCGTCGGCGCGCTGATCGCCGCGCACGGGCGCGAGCTCTGCCTGATCCGCAATATCTCGGCGGGGGGCCTGATGGCCCATGTCTATTCCCAACATGCCTGCGGCGAAACGCTGGCGGTCGAGCTCAAGGCCGGTGAGCCGATCCACGGCCACGTCGCCTGGGCCGACCAGTCCAATATCGGCATCAAGTTCGACGAACAGATCGATGTCGCCGCCATGCTGTCCAACAACAGCCTGCTGGAAAACGGCATCCAGCCGCGCCTGCCCCGCGTCGAGGTAGACCGGCTTGCAACCGTGCGCTGCGGCGCGCGGCTCTGCGGCGTCAACACCCGCGACATCTCCCAGGGCGGGGTCAAGGTCGAGACGGACGCGCCGCTCGATGTCGGCGCGCAGATCGTCTTGACGATGGAAAGGTTCCGGCCGCTCCAGGGCGTGGTGCGGTGGTGCGGCGGCGGACTTGCCGGCATCGCCTTTCACCAGCTCATCCCCTTCGGCGAGCTGATGGCCTGGCTGATCCCCGAACGCGCCGCCAACCGCGACTGAGGCGGCTTGCTTCGCACTCGTCGCCGTCTTAGCCCCGGGCGATGCTTACCGCCCTCGCCCTCCTCGCCGCCGCTCCTGCCGCCCCCCTGGCCCCGCCGCCGGGCTACACCCTGGTCTGGCGCGACGAATTCGCCAAGGCGGGTTTGCCCGACAAAAGCCGCTGGGCCTATGACACCGCCTTCAACAAGGCCGGCTGGCACAATGACGAAAAGCAATATTATGCCGCGCGCCGCAAACAGAATGCGCGGGTGGAAGACGGCCATCTGATCGTCGAGGCGCGGCGCGACGGCGACAGCCTGCGCGGCAAGGCGGATCATGGCGGCCAGGCGTATTCCTCCGCCCGGCTGGTCACCAAAGGCAGAGCGGCCTGGACCTACGGCTATTTCGAGATCCGCGCCAAGCTGCCCTGCAGCCGGGGCACCTGGCCGGCGATCTGGACGCTTGCCGCGCGCGATCCGATGCGCTGGCCCGACGACGGCGAGATCGACATGGTGGAGCATG
>DASWMM010000387.1:0-4754 GCA_036399755.1 Allosphingosinicella sp. | reverse complement strand
CCTGGTCCACGAATTCTCGCACGCCATCTTCGACGCGATCCACGAAGCCGACCCGGCGCTCTATGCCGAAGTGGAGCGGGCCTATGCCGCGGCACGGTCGGCGGGGCGGTGGAAAGGGGATTACGCCGCCGTCACCCTCACCGAATATTGGGCTGAGGGCACCCAATATTGGTTCAACACCAACATGCTCGCCAGGCTCGACGAGGGCCCGATCCTGTCCGACCGCGATCTCGCCGCCTATGACCCGGCGCTCGCCGCCACCTTGGCCAAGGCTTATGGCAAGCGCCACCGCATCGCCGCCGATCCGTTCTTCGAGCACAGCGCCCGCCTCAACGTGCCGCAGGGCTACAAAAGCGCGGAGTGCTGAACGGGGCCGAACACGAAATAAGTTGAGGAAGTTGAGACATGCCATGGGCGCTCATTCTTCCTCATCCGGATCGCACCCGCCGAGGCCATCCTCGTCCGCGTCCTCGTCCTCGTCCTCGTCATGTGCCAGCCCGGCGCATAAGTGGTACGATGTAGGAAAGCGGTTTTTGATCCGGCTGCGCCATTCTGGTTTAAGCGGCGTCATAAGACCGGAGAAAAGGAAGTTCGGCTCCCCTGAAGCGCAAGCCCGTTCCGAGGCGCGGGCGGATGCGGACGCCGAAGCCGGGCGCGTGGTCTCGCACAATGCGGTTCGTACGGCGGGGTGACCAAATATTAACCACCACCAAGTAGGTACGGACTATGACGCGTTGCCGTTCGGAATATTCGGGGCGCGTCCGGTATCAAAGGGGAGGCCCAGATGTCTGCAATTCGTAAGCTTATCAAGAACACTCGCGGCGCCACCGCCATCGAATATGGCCTCATCGCGGCGCTTATCGCCGTTGCCATGATCGCGGCCGTGTCGAAGGTCGGCGGCGGCGTCGGCTCGACGTTCAACGTCGCATCCAACTCGATGCCGAGCTAAGATTCGAAAAGGACGACCCGTGGCCACCGTCTAGGGCGGCCAGAGTTTCCTTGGTAGCCGGGGGCTGGAGATCTACTCTCCGGCCCCTTTCGCTGCGCCGGGAACCCGCGGGCGCGAATTAACTTGGATCATGCGCGTGAACGCGTTGACAAGACCACGGATTGGGTAGAGCGCTTTGCCTGCGCAGGCCGAAGATTAAGTTCCTACGGTGAAACCGAGGGAGCCCACTCCCTCCGGTACGCGGACCCGCTGGTGGGAGCGGCGTCAGCCTTGCCTCTTTGAGGCCAGCTAGAGGCCCCAGCCTCCCCATGCGAAAGCAC
This sequence comes from Allosphingosinicella sp., assembly GCA_036399755.1. Taxonomy (GTDB): domain Bacteria; phylum Pseudomonadota; class Alphaproteobacteria; order Sphingomonadales; family Sphingomonadaceae; genus Allosphingosinicella. The sequence goes on along the minus strand of DASWMM010000387.1, from coordinate 3,485 downwards.
GGGGAAGCCGGGGCCTTCAGCTTTTCCAAGCCGGGCGCGGCGCAAAGGCCAGCCTGCCACCCGTTTTCCATTCTCTTTGCGAGGCTACAGGACCCTGCGCGAGCCCTGCCGTCCGCGCGGCTGCGCCCTGTCGTTACCTTAGTTGAACACCGCAAGCAGGCGCACGCCGCGCGGGAGGGCCGTGGCGGCGCTGAAGTAGACGTCCAGCGCCGGGTAAGCCGCGTGGGTGACGCTGTAGGTGCGGTCGCCGGACGGGGCGGTGCCCGGGGCGGCGAGGAAGAGGAGGGAGAAGGCCTGGGTGCGGGCGCAGCCGGCGGGGCGGGTGCCCTTGGAGGGGAGCAGCTTTACTTCGGAGAGCAGGAGCTGGGTCTTGCCCTTTTCGCCCTCGACGGAGAAAACCTGGCCAATGACGCTCGACCATTCGGCGACGCTGCCGTTTTGCAGGGAAAAGAACATCCGGTCCCACCAGTTGAGGCCGGTGCCGGTGTCGGTGGCCGCCAGGCCGAGCTGGAGGGCAGGCGCTCCGAACGCCGCAGCGCCGACGCTGCCCGCGCCGAGGGCGAGGAGGAGGTTGCGGCGCGTGTGGTTGGTCGCGGTGTGTTCGGTCATTGGTGCCCCCGTGCACGATAGTCGGCGCGGCGGCCCTTCGTTGAGGCGCGCCGGCTTTGATCTTCGTCCACGGATGAGCGGCTTTCCCCCGAAGCCGCGAACGCCCTCCTAACGCAGCGGGCGGCGGTGTCCAGACCCTATCGCGGTGTCCAGGGCCGGCGTTTCAATGGGGACAGGGCCTAGTTGATCAGCTCGACCGCCATCGCCGTGGCTTCGCCGCCGCCAATGCAGAGGGTGGCGAGGCCCTTGGTCTTGCCGTGGGTCTGGAGCGCCGAAAGCAAGGTCGCAAGGAGGCGGGCGCCCGAGGCTCCGATCGGGTGGCCCAAGGCGGTGGCGCCGCCGTGGACGTTGAGCTTGTCGCGGGGGATGCCGAGATCGCGCATGGCGATCATGGCGACGCAGGCGAAGGCTTCGTTGACTTCCCACAGGTCCACGTCGTCCGTGGTCCAGCCGGCTTTTTCGAGCGCCTTTTGAACGGCGGGGACCGGGGCGCTGGTGAAGAGGTTGGGCGCCTGGGCGTGGGCGGCGTGGGCGACGATGCGGGCGATGGGTTTCAAGCCGAGGCGGTCGGCTACGGACTGGCGGGTGATGACGAGGGCGGCGGCGCCGTCGGAGATCGACGAGGCGTTGGCGGCGGTGATGGTGCCGTCCTTGGCGAAAGCGGGTTTCAGGCCCGGGATCTTCTCCGGGTTCGACTTGCCGGGCTGTTCGTCGCAGGTGACTTCGACCTCGCCCTTGCGGGTCTTGACGGTGACCGGCGTGGTTTCGCGGTCGAAGGCGCCGGAGGTGATGGCGGCGGTGGCGCGGCGGAGGGATTCGAGGGCGTATTCGTCCTGCGCCTCGCGGGTGAACTGATACTCGCGCGCCGCGTCTTCGGCGAAGGTCCCCATCGCGCGGCCCTTGTCGTAGGCGTCCTCGAGGCCGTCGAGCATCATGTGGTCGTACACCGTGTCGTGGCCGATGCGGGCGCCGGCGCGGTGCTTGGTCATCAGGTAGGGCGAGTTCGACATCGACTCCATGCCGCCGGCGACGATCAGATCGGCCGAGCCCGCGGCGATCATGTCGTGGGCGAACATTGCCGCCTGCATGCCGGAGCCGCAGACCTTGTTGATGGTCGTGGCTTCAACGGAGCGGGGGAGGCCCGCGCCGAGCGCTGCCTGGCGGGCGGGGGCCTGGCCGAGGCCGGCGGGGAGCACGCAGCCCATGAAGATCTTGTCGACGTCTTCGCCCGAAACGCCGGCGCGCTCGATGGCAGCGCGGACGGCCGCGGCGCCGAGCTCGGTGGCGGAGGCGCCGGCGAGCGCGCCCCCAAAGCTGCCCATCGGGGTGCGGGCGTAGGAGAGGATGACGATGGGGTCGGCGGTGGGGCTGGTGGCCATGGGTGCTCCTGTTTTTGATCCTCCCCTGCTTTTGCAGGGGAGGGGGACCGCACGCAGTGCGGTGGAGGGGCCGGAGCGAAGCGGAGGTGCTGCTTCCTCGCTTCGCTCGGCCCCTCCACCAGCCTTCGGCTGGTTCCCCTCCCCCAGAAATCTGGGGGAGGATTTGAACGTCAGATAGCCATCCGCCCCGCCTTGTTCAAACTGGAAGGCCTCTGCTAGGGCGCGGGCAAATCAGGAGAGAGATGATGGCCGATATCGGGCTCGACTTCGCGCTCGGCGAGATGGCGGATGCCATTCGCGACACCACCCAGCGTTTTGCCGCCGACCGGATCGCGCCCTTGGCGGCGAAGATCGATGCGGACGACTGGTTTCCGACCGAGCTGTGGCCGGAGATGGGCGCGCTTGGGCTGCACGGAATCACCGTGTCGGAAGAGGATGGCGGGCTTGGGCTCGGCTATCTCGAGCATGTGATTGCGCAGGAGGAAGTGGCCCGGGCCTCGGCGTCGATCGGCTTGAGCTACGGCGCGCATTCGAACCTGTGCGTGAACCAGATCCGGCGCTGGGCGAATCCGGAGCAGAAGGCGAAGTATCTGCCCAAGCTGATTTCGGGCGAGCATATCGGCAGCCTGGCGATGTCCGAGGCCGGGGCGGGCTCGGACGTGGTCTCGATGAAGCTCAAGGCGGAAAAGGTGGACGGCGGCTACCGGCTGAACGGCACCAAATTCTGGATCACCAACGCGCATCATGCCGACACCCTGGTGGTCTATGCCAAGACCGGCGAGGGGAGCCGGGGGATCACGACGTTCCTGGTCGAGAAGGGCATGGAGGGCTTCAGCCTTGGGCAGAAGCTGGACAAAATGGGCATGCGCGGGTCGCCGACCGGCGAGCTGGTGTTCAACGATTGCTTCGTGCCGGACGAGAATGTGATGGGGCCGGTGAACGGCGGCGTCGGCGTGCTGATGAGCGGCCTCGATTATGAGCGAACGGTGCTGGCGGGAATCCAGCTCGGCATCATGCAGGCGTGCCTCGATGTGGTGCTGCCTTATGTGCGGGAGCGGAAGCAGTTCGGGCAGGCGATCGGCGGGTTTCAGCTCATGCAGGCCAAGGTGGCGGACATGTATGTCGCCCTGAATTCGGCGCGGGCGTATGTCTACACGGTGGCGCGCAACTGCGACGCCGGGAAGACGACGCGGTTCGATGCGGCGGGGGCGATTTTGCTGGCCAGCGAGAGCGCGGTGAAGGTCAGCCTCGAGGCGATCCAGGCGCTTGGCGGGGCTGGCTATACCAAGGATTGGCCGGTGGAGCGCTTTCTGCGCGATGCGAAGCTGCTGGATATCGGTGCGGGGACGAACGAGATCCGGCGGATGCTGATCGGCCGGGAGCTGATCGGGGCGGGTTGAGGCGCCGAGCGTAGCGGCATGATGGCGCAGCAATCGTGGCGTAGCGCGAAGAGTAGCCGAAGCCCGGACGGCCTGCCGCAAAGCGGACAGGACCGAC
>DASWMM010000386.1:0-21183 GCA_036399755.1 Allosphingosinicella sp. | reverse complement strand
CACCGGATTGTTCTTGGTGCGCCGGGCAAGGATCTGCACGGTTCGGCGGATCTCCTCGTCGCGGCCGATCACCGGATCGAGCTTGCCGTCGCGCGCCGCCTGGGTGAGATCGCGCGCGAACTTCTTCAGCGCATCATAGCGGTCCTCGGCCGACTGGGTGTCCGCCGTGCGGCCGCCGCGCAGTTCGTTGATCGCGGCGTTGAGCGCATCCGCCTTCAGCCCCGCGTCGGCGAGCGCGCGCCCGGCGTCCGTGTTGGGCGAAAGCACCAGCGCAAGCAGCAGCCGCTCAACCGTGACGAAGCTGTCGCCGGCCTTCTGCGCGACCTGCTCGGCCTGATCGAGCACCCGGATCGTCTCACCATCGAGCGCCGGCGCCTGCGACGCACCGGCCCCGGAGACCACGGGAATCTTGGCAAGCGCTTCATCGCACTCCCGCCGCGCCGCATCGCCGCTTCCCCCGGCGCGGGCGATCAGGCCGGATGCCATGCCCTGCTCGTCCTCCAGCAGCGCCTTCAAAAGGTGCGCGGGCGCGATCCGCTGGTGGTTCATACGCACGGCCACGGTCTGCGCCGCCTGCAGGAATCCGCGCGCCCGATCGGTAAATTTCTCAAGGTTCATTGCTGAGCCTCTCCTTTCGGGAGCGGATGTAGTGTGGCTTTAGAGCAACACAAGGGGTCAACCGGCCGTAACCGGCGGCGGCGGGGAGGGGGGTGCATCGCCGCTTTCCAGAACCTCGGCCTTGTCTTCTTCGAGGTAGAGGCGGCGGATCAGCACCAGGACGACGATGGTCAGCGGGGTGGCGAGAAGCACGCCCGCCACCCCGAACAGGATGCCCGCGGCGATGATCCCGAAGATGGTCACCGCCGGCGGCAGGTCGACCATCTTGTTCTGAAGAAGCGGCATGACGAGGTTGCCTTGGATCTGCTGCACCGCGATCAGCACGCCGATCGTCCAAAGGCCCGTGTCGGTGCCCTGGCCGAAGCCGAGCACGATCGCCGGAATGCCCGCCACCAGGATGCCCAGATAGGGCACGAATTCGGCGAGCCCGGCAACCAGTCCGATCGCCCAGGCCGCCGGCACTCCGGCCAGCCACAAGCCAAGGCCGGTGGCGAATCCGACAAACACCATGCCGAGCGCCTGTCCCTTCAGCCAGTTGCCGAGCGAGATGGTGATTGCGTCTAGCGTTACCGCCGCCGGGCCGCGCAATTTGGTTGGGATGAGGCGAAGCAGGCCGCCCGAATAGAGGGTCGGCTGGGCCGCGAGGTAGAGGCCGCCGACCAGCACGATGGCCAAGCCCGAAATCGCGCCGCCGACCGCGGCAAGCGCGGTGGTCACCGTGTTGACGATCGCCTGGCCGCTTGGCGCAACGCCTTGCGCCCGCTCAAGGATTGCGGCGCCGATCCGCGAACCGGCAAGCCGCGCCTGGACGTCCGCCCAGGCTGCGGGGAGGCGCGTGGCAAGCTCCGAAAACTCCGCCTGCAGAGTTGCGCCGAAAAAGGCGAAGGCGCCGATCAGCAGCGCCAGCAGGCCAAGCACGGTGATGCCGAGCGCGACAGGGAAGGGCAGGCGCGTGTGGGCGCGCAGCTTGTTGGTGATGGTGAGCAGGATCAGCGACACCAGCGAGCAGGCGAAAAGCAGCAGCAGCAGATCGACCAGCACCCACAGCAGGTAGGCCGCGGTCAAGGTGGCGATGATCACGATCGTGGAGCGGAAAACGCGCCGCTCCAGCGTGTCGCGGATGTGGGGCGCCGGGCTCTCCTCCCGGGTGATCAACTCGGATTGTTCGGCGAAATTGGACATGGCTTTGCGGGTGCCTCCGGCTGGTCTTGTGCCCGCAATGCCTCAGAACGCCGGGGGCGGCAAACGCCGTTCGCCGCCCCGGCTTGGATCAGCGGGTCGCCTTTGGAGCGTTGGGCGCCACCGTCTTGCCGAAGAAGCTGTCGCTGTACCACCTGGGCGCTTCCGCCGCGTTGGCAATCTCGCTGGCGATCAGATAGTTGATCTGGGCGAATTTGGCGCCGGCCTTCCAGTCGAAGGGCAGCTTCAAATCGTCGGTCGGCTTGTGGTAGTTGGTGGACAGGAAGCCGGTGAACTTCTCCTCGCCGCCATTGGCGAAGCCGGTCATCAGGAACACGGCCGGGATGCCTTCCTGCACGAAGCGGTAATGGTCGGAGCGGGTGAACAGCCCCTCCTGCGGCAGCGGATCGCCGCTGAGCTTCACGCCCATCTTGCCGGCGGCGCGCTCCACGATCGCGCCCATCGTGCTGTGCTCCGCGCCGAACGCGATCACGTCCTGGAAGTCGTAAAGCAGCACCGGCATGTCGAGGTTGACCACGCCGACCACCTTGCCGCCGCCGACCACCGGGTTGCGGGCGAGATATTGCGCGCCGAGCAGGCCGTCTTCCTCCGCCGTCACCGCGGCGAGCAGGATCGAGCGCTTGGGCCGGTTGCCGGGAAGCTGCATCGCCTTGGCGACCTCCAGCAAGGTGGCGACCCCCGTGGCATTGTCCATGGCGCCGTTGTGGACCTTGTCCCCGCCCTCGGCGTCGTGGACGCCGAGGCCGTCGAGATGGGCCATCAGCAGCACATATTCGTTCGCCAGCGCCGGATCGGAGCCGGGGATGATCCCGAGCACGTTGGGGCTGGTGGTGCGGGTCACCGTGCTTTCCTGCTCGATCCGCGCAATCTGCTTCAGCGCAAAGCCCTTGGGCCGCGCATTGGGCGTGGAAAGCTCCGCCTGGACCTGCGCGAAGCTGCGCTTCGATCCGGCGAACAGCGCTTCCGCGGCGGGGGTGTCGAGGCTGGCGCGGGCGCGGATGCCCGGCGCGGCGCCATAGGGCTGCAAGTCCTTGCCCAGCCAGGTGAGAGCCGGCTCGCCGGCGGAGGCCGTCATCCGCGCCCACGGCCTGCGGGTCGCTTCCTCCGCGCTGCGCAGCATGATGATGCCGACCGCACCGCGCGCGGCGGCCATGCGGCGTTTGTCCGAATTCAGGTGCGCGGCGACGTCGCTCGGCAGGTCCTTGGGCGAACCGCCGAACATGGCGACGATCTTTCCCTTCACGTCGAGGCCCTTGTAGTCCTCGATGCCGGCCGCGGGGCTGTCGATGCCGTAGCCGACGAACACCACCGGCGCTTCCACCGCCTGCGCGCCCGCCACCGGGCTTGGCGCGATCAGGACCTCGGCGCGGTTGGCGAAGCTCCTGCCGCCGATGGTTACCCGGCCGGCACCATCGCCCATCTTGTATTGGACGAAGGGCACCTGCTGGTACCAGCCGCCGTCACCGCCGGGCTTGAGGCCGAGCCCCTCGAACTGCGTCGCCACGTACAGCGCGCCGAGCTCATAGCCGGGGCTCCCTGCATCGCGCCCTTCCAGCCGGTCGTCGGCCAGGAAGGCGACGTGCGAGCGAAACGATTCCGCAGTGAATTCGGGCGTGGTGCCCGCCGTCTGGGCGTGGGCGCCGGACGCGAGTGCGAAAGCGGCGGCAGCGGCGAGGAACTTGATTTTCATGCGTGATCCCTGGTGAGGGTGAGAAGATGTCGTGCGCTATAGCAGAGCGGCACGCACTGGGAAGCGGCGGCGATTGTTCTCTAAAGCAATCACGTTGCGCGGCGCCGCTTTGCCTCTATTGTGCCGCCGACTCGAGACTCGAAAAGGGATTTTCGAATGCGCCGGATGCTTCTCCCCTTCGCCCTTCTTTCCGCCTTCGCCCTTCCCGCCTGCTCCACCACCGCCGCGGACGATGCACCGGCCACCGCGTCGGCCGAAGCGCCGGCTGCCGGCCCCGCCCGCAGCGCCGCCGCGCCGGTCGCTTCCCTGGTCCGCCAGGTTGATATCCCCTACGAGCAATTCACGCTCGGCAACGGCCTCAAGGTCGTCGTCCACGAGGACCGCAAGGCTCCGGTCGTTGCGGTGTCCGTCTGGTACAATGTCGGATCCAAGGACGAGCCCAACGGCAAGACCGGTTTCGCCCACCTGTTCGAGCACCTGATGTTCAACGGCTCCGAAAACGCCCCCGGCGATTATTTCGAGCCGTTGAAGGAAATCGGCGCCACCGACTTTAACGGCACCACCTGGTTCGACCGCACCAATTACTTCCAGACGGTGCCCCGGCCCGCGCTGGAGCGCGCCTTGTTCCTCGAAAGCGACCGCATGGGCCACCTGCTCGGTGCCATCACCCAGCAGAACCTCACCAACCAGATCGGCGTCGTCCAGAACGAAAAGCGGCAGGGCGACAACGAGCCGTTCGGCCTTGTCGAATATGCCCAGCTCGAGGCGCTGTTCCCGGAAGGCCACCCCTACCGCCACTCCACCATCGGCTCGATGTCCGATCTCGATTCGGCAAGCCTGGAAGACGTGAAGAACTGGTTCCGCAGCCGCTACGGCCCGAACAATTCGGTGCTGGTGCTCGCCGGCGACATGTCCGCCGCCGAAGCGCGCCCGCTGGTTGAGAAATATTTCGGCGACATTCCGCGGGGCCCGGTCAACACGCCCGCCGAAGCGCCGGTGCCGACCCTTGCTGCCTCCAAAATGGAGGTGATGAAGGACCGCGTCGCCAACACCCGGCTGTACCGCAACTGGGCCGTTCCAGGCATGCTCAGCGAAGACCTCGTTCCGCTCGACGTCGCGGCCGGGGTGCTCGGCGGCCTCGCCAGCTCGCGCCTCGACAACGAGCTGGTCCGCAAGGACCAGAGCGCCGTGCGTGTCTCCGCCTCCATGCAGGCATTCCACCGCATCAGCATGTTCGAAGTCACCGTCGACGTGAAGCCCGGGCAGGACGCCGATCAGGTCGGCCAGCGCCTCGACGCGATCATCGCCGACTACATCCGCACCGGCCCAAGTGAGGACGAAGTGCAGCGCGTGGTGATGACCGACGTCGCCAACCGAATCCGCGGGCTCGAGCAGGTCGGCGGCTTCGGCGGCAAGGCCGTCGCGCTTGCCGAAGGGGCGCTCTACGCCAACGATCCCGAATATTATAAAAAGCAGCTTCAGGCCTACGCCCGCGTCACCCCCGCCGACGTGCGCGCGGCGATGAACAAGTGGCTGACCCGCCCGGTCTACGCCCTCCGGGTCGAGCCCGGCGAGCGCCCGGCCTACCAGGAAGCCGGCGGCGCCAAGGGCGGCGCGGCAAGCCAGCGTCCTCGTTATTACCGCCAGCCCGAGGCCGGCGATAAGCCGCTGGCGCCGATGCCCTTCGCTTCGAATTCCCCCGAAGGTGGCGCCGCAACCTCCCAGCCGCTTGAGTTCGCCCCGCGCGAGCAGCCGCCGGTCGGCACCATCGGCAACCTGGATTTCCCGGCTGTCGAGCGCGCCACTCTCTCGAACGGCATCCCCGTCGTTTACGCACGCCGCAACAGCGTGCCCGTGGTCCGCATTGCCGTCGAGTTCAATGCGGGCGTCGCCGCCGATCCCGCCGATGCGCTCGGCACCCAGGCGCTGATGCTCAACCTCCTGGAGGAGGGCACCACCACCCGCAACTCGATCCAGCTCGCCGAGGAGCAGGAGCGACTCGGTGCCGAGATCGGCGCCGGCGCGGCGCTTGACCGCACGGCGGTGTCGCTCTCCGCGCTAACCCCGAACCTCGGGCCATCGCTCGATTTGTTGGCCGATGTGATCCGAAACCCCGCCTTCGATCCGGCGGAAGTGGAGCGCCTGCGGGCCCAGCAGCTCGCCCAGGTAGCGCAGGAGCTGACCCAGCCCGCCGGCCTCGCCGCGCGGACGCTTCCCGTCGTGCTCTACGGCGCCAATCACCCTTACGGCCGGCCCTCCAGCGGCAGCGGCGATCCCGCCGCCCTGCAGCGCATCAGCCGCGACGACCTGGTTCGCTTCCACCAGAGCTGGATCCGGCCTGACAACGCCACGATCTTCGCAGTCGGCGATCTGCCGCTCGCCGATCTCGTCCGTCAGCTCGATGCCCGCCTCGGCAATTGGACGGCGCCCGCCGCGGCCAAGGGAGTGAAGAATTTCGCCGCCCCCACGCCGGCGCCGCGTGCCCGGATCATCCTGGTCGATCGTCCGCAATCGCCCCAATCGCTGATCACCGCCGGCACGGTTCTGCCGGTTCGCGGCACCGACGATCTGCTGATGCTGCGCTCGGCGAACGAAGTGTTGGGCGGCGACTTCCTGTCCCGCATCAACATGGACCTGCGCGAAACCAAGGGCTGGTCCTACGGCTCGTCCAGTTCGCTCGGCCTGCGCGAGAACATGGTGCCCTACGTCATCAACGCGCCCGTTCAGGCGGACCGCACCGGCGACGCCATCCGGGTGCTGATGGACCAGATCGGCAGCTTCACCGGCAAGAATGGCGTCCAGGCGTCGGAGCTTCAGCGGGTGATCAACGGCAACACCCGCCAGCTCGCCGGCCAGTTCGAAACCTCGAACGCGGTGCTCGGTGCGCTCCGCTCCAACGCCCTCTACGGCCGCCCGGACGATTATTGGGAAACCATCGCCGACCGCTACCGCGGCATGACCGTTTCCGGCCTCGATCAGGCGGCGCGGCAGGTGATCGATCCCAAGAAGATCGTCTGGGTCGTTGTCGGCGACGCCGCCAAGGTCCGCCCCCAGCTCCAAAAGCTCGGCCTGCCGATCGAGGAGATGAAGCCGGTCGCCGCCCCTGCGGCACCGGGCGCCGCCTCCAAGCCTGGCGAACGCAACTGATCCCAGTTCCTCCCTATGCGCAAAGCGCATGGGGAGGGGAACCATGCGAAGCATGGTGGAGGGGTAAAACCCTTACTTTCTAAGTGAATTTGCCCCTCCACCGCCTTTCAGGCGGTTCCCCTCCCCATCGCCTTCGGCGACAGGGAGGAACTGGTTCAGTCGCCGACGCCCAGCAACCGGGTGACATGCCCCATCTTGCGCCCCGGCCGGCCTTTCGCTTTGCCGTAGAGGTGAAGGTGGGAGCAGGGGTCGGCCAGGATCTCGCGCCAGCGTTCGGCGTCGGAGCCGAGCAGGTTGCGCATTTCGACGCGCGGTGCGGTGAGGTCGGTCGCGCCCAGCGGCAGGCCGCAGATCGCGCGGATGTGGTTTTCGAACTGCGAGGTCAGCGCGCCCTCGATCGTCCAGTGGCCGCTATTGTGGACGCGCGGCGCCATTTCGTTGAACACCGCACCGTCGGCTCCGGCGAAGAATTCCAGGGTCAGCAGCCCGACATAGTCGAGCGAGTCGGCGACCTTGCGGGCGATCGGCTCCGCCTCGGCGATCGCGTCGGCGAGATCGGCCCCGGCGGGCACCAGCGAACGGGCAAGGATGCCGTCGTCATGCTCGTTCCTCGGCACCGGCCAGGTCACCGTCTCGCCGTCCGCGCCCCGGCACAGCAAAATCGAGAATTCACCTGAGAAATCGACAAAGGCTTCAAGGATGGACGGAGCGCCGCGCACCGCCTCCCACGCCCCATCGGCATCGGCCGGCGTCATGATCCGCGCCTGCCCCTTGCCATCATAGCCGAAGCGGCGCGTCTTGAGCACGGACGGGGTGCCGACCTGCGCAATCGCCGCCTCCAGTTCCTCACGGCTCGCCACCGGCGCGAAGCGGGCAGGGTGGGCACCCAGGGACGCCGCGAACTCCTTCTCCGCCACCCGGTCCTGCGCCGTCTCCAGTGCGCGGCGCGGAGGAAAGAGCGGCGCCTCTGCCGCCAATGCGGAGAGGGCACCCGCCGAAATGTTCTCGAACTCATAGGTGGCGACATCGACGCTTCGGCCGAAGCGCGCGAGCTTCTCCTCGTCGTCCCAGGCGCCGCGCGTGAACAGGGCAGAGACCTCGGCGGCGGGCGGTGCCTCGTCGGGGGCGTAGATGTGGCAGCGGTAGCCGAGCTGCGCCGCCGCCAACGCAAGCATCCGGCCAAGCTGGCCGCCGCCCACGATGCCGATGGTGGAGCCCGGCGGGACCGTCATTCCGGGCTCTCGGCCACCGCGTCGGTCTGCCTCTGCCGCCACGCATCGAGCCGCGTCGCCAGAGCATGGTCGGTGGTCGCAAGGATCGCCGCGGCAAGCAGCCCCGCGTTGACCGCCCCCGCCTTGCCGATCGCCAGGGTGCCGACCGGCACGCCGGCCGGCATCTGGACAATGGAAAGTAGACTGTCCATTCCGGACAAGGCCTTGGACTCAACGGGCACGCCAAGCACCGGCAGCCGCGTCATCGACGCCGCCATGCCCGGCAGGTGGGCCGCGCCGCCGGCGCCGGCGATGATCACCTTCAGCCCGCGCTCCGCCGCGGCCTTGGCGTAATCGAACAAGCGGTCGGGCGTGCGGTGGGCGGAAACGACCTTGGTCTCGTAAGGCACCCCGAGCGCGTCGAGGGTTTCGGATGCGTGGCGCATCGTTTCCCAGTCCGATCGGCTGCCCATGATGATCCCGACGTCGGCCATGCCCCACCTTTCACGCGCTGAGGCTCGTCTCTAGCCGGGCCTTTGCCGCCTGTTAACCCCGCTGCGCTAAAGGCAGGGGCCATGAGAGAAGAGCAGACCCTCCAAGCCCTTGGCGCCGCCGACCCGGCCGCCGAAAACATGATCCTCCGCGCCGCGCTTGCCGACGCGCAGCGCCGAATCCGCGAGTTGGAGGAAGGCACGGAGACGGACGCCCTGACCGGACTCGCGGACGGGCGCCGCTTCGCCCGGGCGCTTGAGCGGGTCGCGAGTGTCGCGGGACGACACGGCACGAGAGCGGCGGTGGTTTCCATCGAACTCGCCGGGGTGGAGGCAATCGAGGACCCGCATGGCGCGATGGGCGTCGAAGCGGCGCTCGTGCATCTCGGCCAGACACTGGCGGGCCTGATCCGCACCACCGATCTCCTCGCCCGCACGGGCGGCCACGAATTCGGCCTGATCCTCGACCACATGGATCATGACAGCGCGATCGACACGGCCGAGCGGCTGGGGCGCTGCATCGCCAAGGCCCCGCTCGATCTCGGCCACGCCCGCGTCACGCTCAACACCGTGGTCGCGGCCACTGCATTGCTCCCCGGCGACACCGCGCCCGAAGTGCTGACCCGCGCCGCCCGCAACCTCGCCTTCGCGCGCAGCGAAGCCTAGAGCACGTACTTGCTGAGATCGGTGTTGCGGGCGATGTCCGCGAGCTGCCGGTCGACATAGGCGGCGTCCACGGTCACCGTCTCGCCGCGTCGTTCCTCGGCCTCGTAGCTGACGTCCTCCAGCAGCTTTTCCAGCACCGTCGACAGCCGGCGCGCGCCGATATTCTCAATCTGGCCGTTCACCTCCGCGGCAATGCGCGCGATGGCGCGAATGCCGTCTTCGGTGAAGCGCACCTCGACGCCCTCGGTGGCGATCAGCGCACGATATTGCTCGGTCAGGCTCGCTTCGGTTTCGGACAGGATTCGGACGAAGTCCTCCTCGGTCAGAGCCTTCAATTCGACGCGGATCGGCAACCGGCCCTGAAGCTCGGGCAGCAGGTCTGACGGCTTGGCGACATGGAAGGCGCCGGACGCGATGAACAGGATGTGGTCGGTCTTCATCGGCCCGTATTTGGTGGCCACCGTGGTGCCCTCGATCAGCGGCAGCAGATCGCGCTGAACGCCTTCCCGGCTCACCGATCCGCCGCGCACGTCGGAAACCGCGATCTTGTCGATCTCGTCCAGGAACACGATCCCGTTGGCTTCCGCGTCGGCCAAGGCGGCGCGGGTCACGTCCTCCTGGTCGAGGCGCTTGTCGGCTTCCTCCTCGATCAGCCGGTTCCAGGCTTCGCGCACCTTGAGGCGGCGGCGCTTCTTGGGCGCCTGGCCGAGCGCCTTGGACATCATGTCGCTCAGGTTGATCATGCCCATCTGGCCACCCATCCCGGGCACCTCGAACGGCGCGGCCGGGGCGTCGGAGACTTCGAGCTCCACTTCGCTTGCGTCGAGATGGCCGTCCCGGAAGCGGGCGCGGAAGCTCTCGCGAGTCGCTTCGCTTGCCCCCTTGCCGGTCAGCGCGTCGAGCAATCGCTCAAGCGCCGCCTGCTCGGCCGCGTCCTTGACCGCGATCCGCCGGCGCTCCTTTTCCAGCCGAACCGCTTCCTCGACAAGGTCGCGGGCGATCTGCTCGACGTCGCGGCCGACATAGCCGACTTCGGTGAACTTGGTCGCTTCCACCTTCACGAACGGCGCGTCGGCAAGCTTGGCCAGGCGGCGCGAAATCTCGGTCTTGCCGCAGCCGGTGGGCCCGATCATCAGGATGTTCTTCGGCGTAACCTCGTCGCGCAGGCCATCGGGAAGCTGCTGCCTGCGCCAGCGGTTGCGCAGGGCCACCGCGACGGCGCGCTTCGCCTCGGTCTGGCCGACGATGTGCGCGTCGAGTGCGGCGACCACCGCCTTGGGAGTGAGAAAGTCGTTCATAACTGGATGGGTGCCCGTTTGATGCTCTTGTGCCACAAGATGGCGGCGGCATCGGCGTATTCAACCGCGGGAGGACCAACTGCCCCACCTGATCCATATCGGTTACGCAAAGGCCGGAACCCACTTCGTCCAGCGCTGGTTCGCGGCGCACGGCCAGGTGGACCTGGTGCGCGGGGAGGGCGAGCATTACCCCGACATCGGCGCGCTCGCGGAGCGTGCCAGGCGGCCCGAGGGACGCTGGACCGCGATCAGCTCCGAACAATTCACCGCGCCGTTTGGCGTGGCGGGGGCGGAGCTCGCTCGGGTTCAGGCGGAGGTCTGCGGGCAGCTTGCGGAGGCGTTTCCCGAGGCGCACATCCTGCTGCTGACCCGCGGCTTTCGCTCGATTCTCGTGTCCGGCTACTCGCAATATGTGCGGGAGGGCGGCGGGGAAGACTTCTACGTCTTCCGCGAGGTCGGCCAGGAAGACATGGCCTACGCCGTCCATGCCTGGGATTACGACTACCTCGTCCGCCTCTACCGGGAGGCGTTCGGCGGCCGCGTGATCGCTCTCCCCTACGAGCTGCTCGGCGATGATCCTTCCGCCTTTCTGCGCGCGCTGGAGGCGAGGCTCGGCATCGACCGCCTCGACATACCGCTGGACAGGCTGAACCCTTCTCTAAAGCCGCACGAAATGCGCTGGTACCCGCGCCTGGCGCGCGCTTTTGCCCGGATCGGCGGAAGGCGGCTGCAACGATGGCATGCGGCCCGCATCGGCTCGCCCCCATGGCGGTTGGCGGCGGGCGCGTTGCAAGCGGTGTTTCCTGCCGTCCCGGTCAGCAAAGCGCTGATCGCCGACGCCCATATCGACTTCTTCCGAGGACGGGCGAGCGCCTTCGCTGACGATCCCCTCTACGCGCCCTATCGCGCCGATTACCTGCTCGACGCCCCGCCGCTTTAGGCCACGCCGCGCACAGGCGGCGCCCCAAAGCGAGTTGGGCGACCCGCCGGAAAGCCGAAGCTGTCCGGGGGCCGCCCAATTCAAGCTTTCGCCTGGGCTTAGAGCAGGAAGTCGGTCGCCACGATCGGCTGGGTCTGCGTGCCGGAGACGTGGAGCATGAAGTCGGCCGTGCCGTCGCCGTTGACATCGCCTTCGATCTTCCAGGCACCGGCCGCCGTGTCGTAGGTCGAGCGGAGCTGACCGGCGCCAGTGAAGGCGCCGCTGCCGATGAAGGTGAAGCCCTGATCGCCGCCGGCGTTGCTGTTGGCGTCGATCGCCGCCAGGTCGATCTTGTCGCTGCCGCGCTGGAAATCGAGGATCTTGTCCGAAGACCCGGCCACCGAATCCGACGTTGCAGTGAAGCGGAAGATGTCCTTGCCGTCGCCGCCGCGGAGCTGGTCCGCGCCCGCGCTGCCGACAAGAGTGTCGTTGCCGCCAAGACCGTAGAGCTGATCGTTGCCCGCATTGCCGGTGAAGTAGTCGGCCTTCGCACCGCCGGCGATGATGTCCGCGCCCGATCCGCCCTGAACTCGGAAGGCACCATCGGTTTCGGCCGTGCCGTTGAACACCAGGGTCTCGGCGGCCTTGAGGGACGCCGCGGTGACGAACAGGCCGGCCGCGCCGACGTTGGAGTCGATCGTGGTCAGGTTGTAGCTCGCCGTGCCGGGCCCTTCGGCCGAGTTCGAGTAGACCGCGATCCGCTCGATGCCGATCAGCTGGCCGGCGCCGAACGTCATGTTGTAGGTGCCGATCAGGCCAAGCGTGTCGGTGCCCGCACCGCCATCGATGCTGTCCCCGGCGCCGAGCGCATCGCCGAAGTAGATGTAGTCGTGCCCGTCGCCGGCATTGATCGTGTCGTTGCCGCCGAACTCGGCCCGGATCAGATCGTCGCCGGCGCCGCTGTTCAGCACGTTGTTGGCGCTATTGCCGACAAGGGTATCCTTGCCGCCGCCCGAAGTGGCGTTCTCGATGGTGGCGCCATTGGCGATGGTGAAGCCGCCGTAGATGCCGGTGGCGTACGACATCCATCCAGCGCCGCCATATTCATATTGGAGCGTTGCGGGGCGCAGATCGATAGTGGTGTCCTTGATACCGTTATAGACGATCTGATCGACCCCTCCGGCATCCCAGATCGACGAGTAAAAGGTGCTCTCGCCCTCATAATAGCCGTCGCGGGTCGTCAATTGATTGGTGACGTCGTGCTGAGCCGGCTGACCGGTCGCGGCATCGATATAGACACCCCACTCGTTCTCGTCCTTCAGGACATAGGTGTCGTTGCCGGTGGCCCACTCCTCGTTGACGCCATATTTGTCCTGGATGACCGCGATGTCGAGCGCCATCAGGCTGCCGAGCCAGCCATAGCCCTCGTTGGTGGTCTCGGGCTGACCGTAGGGCGACTTTTCCCACCCGTCATTGTAGGACATCATCGTGTTGACGCCCTGGTTGAGGTCGAACGCTCCGGCCCCGCCATCCTCGCCGGGGACGGTGCCGGGCTCCACGCCCCGCATGATGCTCGAGCCGCCGCCGGTGTCGTGCGGGTGCGCCAGGCCCATGCCGTGGCCGAATTCGTGGATCAGGGTGACGAAGGAGAAGCCGCCCGGCTGAAGCATCTGGGCGTTCCAGCGCTCGTCCGCGGAATTGAACTGGGCAACGCCTTCGTCGCCATTATCGGGCGGGTTCATCGAGCCGAGCAGAGAAATTCCCGGCCCGGGCGTACCGGGATAGGAGAAGTAGAAGAAATCGGCGTCGAAGCCGTCATCCACTCCGGCGGCATATTTGACGCCGGCCTCGGGTCCCAATGGACCGGGCTTGTACTCGATAGTCGGGTCGCGCTCGTAGAGGCCGGTCGCCGTATTCAGTGTATAATTGGAGACAAAGACCACATCGGCGACCTTGGAGAATTCGTTCGCCGCGGCCAGCATGGCCTGCACTTCATACTGATACGGATTCTGGATCACGACCTGGGCCGGGATGGTCGAATCGGCATTCGCGTAGAGGTCGCCCTCGCCGGCGAAATAAAGGTAGATCACGTTCTTGCCCGGGAAGCCGAGGGAGTTGCCCTCAACGGTGAGCGGATCCGCCGCCGCTTGCCCAGTCGGCCGCGGGCCTTCCATGCCGTCCGGATTGCGTACCGCAACATGCTCCCGGTTGACCATGACGCCGCCCCAGTCGATCGAGTGGAGCGGGCTCGAAATGTCATAAGTCGTGGTATAGAAGGTTCCGGTCGCGGTTCTGGCGAAAATCTCATAATCGCCGACGAAATCCCCGGCGCCGTCGCCGGTATTGTCGTAGGACGTGGCGTTGACATAGTAGGTGCCCGAATAAGGCGCCTCGAACGTCATGAGCGCATCGAGCCCCGACGGCGTGTTCGGCCCGCCGCCATCGGCGATCGAGAGCAGATCGCCGTTGGAATCGTAAATTTCGAGATAGGCATCGCCCAGGGGAATGCCGCTGCCTTCCGCGCCCGGAATGCCGCCGGTATAGGCATATTGACCAAACTCGTACGTTTGGCCGGCCGTAAGCGTAACCGCGAACCAGTCATTGTCGCCGGGCGTGTCGGACGACGCTACGACGTGGGCGCCATCGACCACCAGCGTGCCGGTGGTGTTCTTGTCGGGCGTATAGACGTCAATAAGGGCGGTCGGGCCGGGGACGTTCCAGGCCAATTCAACAGGCTGGTAGTTGTCGGGAAGCATCGAACCGCTGACGCCGGGATATGCTGTTAACAGGCTGGTGCGCGCGGTGGTTTCAGGCTTGAAGCGAAAGCCGGCGCCGGGCGAGACCAAGGCTTCGTCGGCCAAAAGTTGCTGTTCTGCCGCTGCGCTGGAGAAAAGGAGATCACGAGTTGAACGACGCATAGATGGTGCTCCTGAGATCAAAGACGGGAATTGGACGGTTGTCAGCAGGGGAGCTGACCCATCCGCACGGGAGGATACGCAAAGCAGCGCGCTGAAAAGCGCTTCGCCGGGGATACACGGATAGGAGTAGGGGCGCGCGAAAGGCGCGAGAGGCGGAACCCGGGGCTCAGGTCGGCAATCAAAATGCCGGCGAAGGAAGCCCTCAAACGTTCCACCCTTTGTGCGACGGCCGGTCCAATGACAGGCTTAACAAGGCGTAAACTCCGCTCGGCCCTCCTGGTTCCACGAGATGGGGGTAGGCGTTGAAATCGCACGATTTTTGCGGCGAGTTGAGCGGATTTCCCCGTCAGGCCGCGTCCTCGATGGCCTCCACCGTCAGGTTGCCGTTGGTGTAGACGCATATCTCCGCGGCGATCGCCATGCCCTTGCGCGCGATGACCTCCGGGTCGTCCTCGTAGTCGAACAGGGCGGTGGCCGCGGCCAGCGCGAAATTGCCGCCCGATCCGATCGCGGCCACCCCATTAGCGGGCTCCAGAACGTCGCCGTTGCCGGTCAGGATCAAGGTCACCTGTTTGTCGGCGACGATCATCATCGCTTCCAGGTTGCGCAGGAACTTGTCGGTGCGCCAGTCCTTGGCAAGCTCCACCGCAGCGCGCATCAACTGGCCGTGATGCTGCTCCAGCTTGCGCTCCAGCCGCTCGAACAAGGTAAAGGCATCGGCGGTCGCGCCCGCGAAGCCGGCGATCACCGAACCGTCGCCAAGCCGCCGCACCTTGCGCGCGTTGGGCTTGATCACCGTGTGCTGCAGCGACACCTGGCCGTCGCCGGCGATCACCGCTTTGCCGTTCTTGCGCACCGCCACGATGGTGGTGCCGTGCCAGCTTTCCATGTGCTTTTCCCGCTCCTTGAGTCTTGCGGCGCTATTTGGGAGGCGGGGCCGCCCGGCGCAATGCCGCCCCTCCCGCGCACAAGGCGGGGGAGGGGCGGTTGCGGCTAGCCGGCCTCGGCTGGCGAGGCCGCCGGCTCGGCCCGCTTCGGCTTCGGCGTCTTGAGCGCAGCCCTGATCTGCCGAACCATGTCGACGATCGTTGGGCCGTTGGCGACGACCACCGGCACCGCCTTCACCAGCCACTTGAGCGCAATCCTCAGTCCCATGTCATTCTCCTCCTTCTCTCTCGATCGACCCGATCTCACACCGAGTCGCCGTGAACATAGGGAGAACGATACCATGTAGGAAAATGCTAAATGACGTTATCCCGCTCGCGCGCTAGGCTGCATCCGGCACCCGGCACCGGGCACCGGGCACCGGGCACCGGGCGCAGGGCAGAAGAATTGTCGCAATGGTAAAACTAGTGACCGCGTTTGTGGGGGCTGTGGGCCTGCTTGGCTGCTTCGCCGTGCCGCCAAAGGACGAGCGCCCGATCTACCTGTTCGCCGGCCGTGGCAGGGCCTGGGCCATGACGGACGATCCCAACGGCGGGAACCTTCCCGCCACCTACCGGCCGTGGAGCCTGAAGCGAACGCTTGAGCGAAGCGATATGCGCTTCATGGCAGGGGCTGACAGGGAGGCGCTGGCCGAGGTGGAGGCGAAAGGCTACTCTCTTTCGGTCGTCACAGCGACAATCCGCGATCCGAGGCTCTGACGCCTTGCAAGGGCAGGGAATGTCATGATCGCCAAAGCCGCCGCCTTGCCCGGCGCGTGCAATGTTCTACTGTCCCCGCGCGGCATTCGGCCGGAGGAGGGCGGCATGGTTTTCGCGCGCAAGGGGCTGCTCATCGGGGCAGCGCTCGCCGGCTTCGCCCTTCCCGCCGAGGCCGGGCAGAACAGCGAGCGGGCCACCGCGGCGTCGGCCGCCACCGCCAACTGCCTTCCCGCCGGCCCGCCTGCCCAAGCGGAAGCCGCCGGGCCGCCGGTGCTGCTCGAAGGCCTTGGCTATTCCGGCATCGTGCCGGACACCGCCAACGGCGAGGCGCGGCGCTGGTTCGATCAGGGCGTGCGCCTGATCTGGGCCTATGACGAAGTGGAGGCGGTGCGGGCGTTTGAGCAGGCGCAGACGCTCGACCCGGCCTGCGCGATGTGCTTCTGGGGCGAGGCCTGGGCGCGCGGCCCGACTCTCAACCTTAATCCCCGCACCCCCGAACACGGCAAGGCCGCCGCCGCCGCCCGCCGCGCGCTGGCGCTGTCCGGCAGGCTCGGGCTTCGAGACCGTGCGCTGGTTGAGGCGATGCAGGTGCGCGTCTCGTTCAAGAGCGACTTCAACAGCGGCGGCTACCGCAAGGCCATGGCGCGCCTCGCCGGGCGCTTCCCCGCCAACGACGCCGTGCTGGTCATGGCCGCCGACGCGCAGATCATCGCATCGGACAGGATGAAGCCGGGCTCGGACGCGCAGGGCTGGCTTGAGACGGTGCTTCGCCGCAATCCGGATCATAGCGGCGCCATCCACCTCTACATCCACCTCACCGATTTCATCGACCGCCAGAAGCTGGCCGAGCCGTATGCCGACCGGCTTGGCCGCCTCGCGCCCGGCGCAAGCCACCTCGTCCACATGCCGTCGCACACCTTCTACGGCGTCGGACGCTATGCCGATGCGGCGGCGGTCAACGTCACAGCGCTTGCGGTAGACCGGGCGTTCGTCGCCAAGGCGAAGCCGGCCAAGTCCGATTATCGCGTCGGGCTCTATGCCCACAACAGCCACTTCGCGATCCAGTCCGCGCTGATCCGCGGCGACGGCGCCACCGCCTTGAAGATCGCCGACGATTACCGCGCCCGCTATCCCGCAAGCGCCGACAAGGGCTTCCGCCCGGTGATCCGCGCCGCCACCTGGTACGCCGCCGGCCTGCACGCGCCGGTCGCCGAGGTGATGGCCATGCCGGTGCCCGAAGGCGCGCTGATGAAGGCGATGCGGCTTTATGCCCGCGGCGAGGCGCAGGCGCGCGCCGGCAATGCCTCCGCCGTGCGCGCCGAAGCCATGGCGCTTGCCGCCTTGCGCGCCGGTCCCGACGGTCGCGCCCTCGGCTCGGAGTCGGCCGAAGCGCTGGTGGAGATGACCGAGCATCTCCTTCTCGGCCGCGCGGCGATGCTCGACGGCAAATACACCGCCGCCGCCGCTTATTACCGCAAGGCGATGGTGCTTCAGGAAGGCGCCGATTTCGGCTCCGATCCGCCGCCTTTCTGGTATCCGTTGCGCCGGAGCCTCGGCGCCGCCTTGCTCGCCGGGGGCGATGCCGCCGGCGCCAAACGGCAGCTCCTCGCCTCGCTTGAGGCCTGGCCCGCCGATCCGCTCGGCCTGTTCCTGATGGGCAAGGCCGAGGAGAAACTGGGCGGATCCGGCGCCCCGTGGCTTGCCCGCGCCCGGTCCGGCTGGGTGGGCGATCCGGAGGCGCTTGGCCTTTCCCGGATCTGAACCCGGGCGATTGGGCGCTGACACGGCGGCCGTGCCCCGCTAGCGTCCCGCGGAATGGATTTCTTGCTCTCCATTGGCCTGCTGCTGCTCGGCGCCCATGTCTGGACGCTGACGGGGCGGGTGCGGACGCTCGAGCGGGCGTTGCGCGAAG
Source organism: Allosphingosinicella sp. (assembly GCA_036399755.1). GTDB lineage: Bacteria > Pseudomonadota > Alphaproteobacteria > Sphingomonadales > Sphingomonadaceae > Allosphingosinicella. The sequence continues at coordinate 3,470 of DASWMM010000386.1, read as the reverse complement.
GCCGCCGCGTCGAGCCTGAGGCCGAGTTGCGCCCGCTCCCTGCCCGGATCGTCCGCAACGATCCGCCGCCGGAGCTCGCCGAGGATATGGCAGCGGCCCGTGCCGCCGCTTTTGCCTCGCGCCAGGGCGCGGCGGACGCACGCCGCTCGCTTATTGATTCCCCGCCCGTCGACTCTCCGCAAGCGCCCCCGTTCGAGCCCCGCGCCTCGGCTCCAGAGGAAAGCCCCGAAACACTCGGCGGCGTGTTCGAGCGGCTGGTCGGCGGCCGGCTGCTGATCTGGATCGGCGGCATCGCGCTTGCGCTGTCCGGCCTGTTCCTGGTCCGTTACTCGATCCAGATCGGCCTGATCACGCCCGCCATCCGCATGCTGATGGCAACCGCGTTCGGCCTTGTCCTGATCGGCGCCGGCGAAGTTGCGCGCCGCCGCCCCGATGCCGCCATCGACCCGCGAGTCGCGCAAGCCCTGGTCGGCGCCGGCATCCTTGTCCTTTACGCCGCAGCCTACGGCTCCCACGTCCTCTACGGTCTTGTTGGCCTGCGCGCCGCCTCCGCGCTGATGGTGGCGGTGACGCTTGCCGCCCTCGCGCTCGCTCTGCGCCATGGTGCCCCCGCCGCCGTGATGGGCCTTGCCGGCGGGTTCCTGACACCCGTGCTGGTCGGGCAGGGCAGCGAGAATTCGATCCCGTTGCTCACCTATCTGGCGCTGCTCAATGCCGCCTTGTTCGCGCTCGCCGCCCGCCGCGGCTGGACCTGGCTGGCGGCAAGCGCGGTCGTCCTGAGCTTCGTCTGGACTCTGCTGCTCGCCTTCCTTGCGCCCGCCCACGCTCTGCCGGCGGGCGTGTTCATCCTCGTCCTCTCGCTTGCCGCCTCGCTGCTCCGCGCGGGCGGCGGCTGGCACCTCGATTTTCTTCGCCCGGCCGCCATCGGTTTGGCCGAGCTCTCGATCCTCGTCGGCCGTACCGATCTCGGCCTGCCCGCCTGGGCCTTGTTCGCGGCGCTCGCCGCGGCGACCTTCTTTCTTGCCCCACGCAAGGCCGAATACCGGCCGCTTCCTGCCCTTGCCCTCGGCCTCGCCTTGGGCTTGCTGTTCCTCAAGTCCGCGCGTCCCGAAGTCGATCCGCTGCTCCCTTGGATCGCGGGCGGCATCACCCTGCTGTTCGCCGCCGGAGCGTTGCCCGGCGCACTGCGCGGTAGCGCGCGCGCGCTCCCCACCGCTATTTTCTGCGCCGCCTTTGCCGCGCCTGTGCTCATTCTGCGCCTGGTCGAGCCGTCCTTGCTCGCCCGTCCCGGCTGGGGCCTGCTCTTGGCCGCCACCGCCATAGGTCCTTTGTTTCTCGCTTGGCGGCGTAGCGCAGAACAGAGCCGCGAAGTGCACGGTGATCTGCTCGTCCTGCCCGCCACATCCGCCTTGCTGCTCCTCGCTTTCGCGGCCTTCGATCTCCTGCCGTCCAATCTCCTCGCCGCCGGCTGGCTGGTTCTCGCACTCGCCGCAGCCTTCGCCGCCCGCCGTTTCAACAGTCGCGGCGTCGCCGATCTCGCTTTCTGCGCGCTGGTGGCGGCAGCGATGTGGGCCTCGGCGATGGTTCCGGATCTTTGGGAGACGGCCGTTAGTGCGCTGGCCGGCTTCCCGGCGCGCGCCTCGGCACTGCCGTCACCGGGCGAAACCCTGCTCGTCCTGGGATTGCCGGTTCCGCTCCTCGTGCTGCTGTGGCGCCTTGCGCCTCTCGGCAGCCGGAGACGCTTCGTGCCGATCACCATCGCCGGCCTGTTCGCCGGCGCGTGCTTCTATGTGCTATGGAAGCAGGTCTTCGCCATCGCTGACGACGTAGAGTTCACCGACTACGGCTTCGCTGAGCGCACGGTCGTCAACCAGGCGCTGTTCCTCCTCGGCTGGGTGGTCTGCGCCGGCCGCGTGGCGATCCCCGGCCTCCCCGCCGGCCAGCGCCGCCTCCTCGGCCTCACGCTTACCGGCCTCGCCGCCGCGCGGCTGGTGTGGTTCGACATGCTGATCCACAACCCGCTGCTGGCGGATCAAAACGTCGGCGCTTTGCCGGTGCTGAACCTGATCCTGCCCGCCTTTTTCCTGAGCGCCTTCTGGCTCTACAAGGGACGCCACGCGGCGGAACGCGGCCGCCGCTCGGGCCTGTGGCTCGGCCTGTTCCTTGGCGCCGTGATCGTCGGCACCGGCCTGATAGTCCGCCAGGGTTTCCACGGCGCGATCCTCACCGGTCTCGATCTGAGCGGCGCGGAATCCTACGGTTATTCGCTGGCCGGGCTGCTGCTGTCCATCGCCCTGCTCCTCGCCGGCTTCCGCCTCCCCGACAAGGCCCTCCGCCTCGCCGGCCTGGCCTTGCTCACGGCCACGATCTGCAAGGTCTTCCTGCTGGACGCCGCCGCCCTCGACGGCCTCCTCCGCATCCTCTCCTTCCTTCCCCTGGGAGTGGCGCTGATCGGCATCGGCAAGCTCTACGGCACCGTGTTGCGCGCCGAAGCGCCGGCCGCACGCACCGCGCAGCCCTGATCTTTCGAGCGGAAAGGAAAAATGGTCGGGGCGAGAGGATTCGAACCTCCGACCCCCACACCCCCAGTGTGATGCGCTACCAGGCTGCGCTACGCCCCGACCGAGACGAAGGGCCGCAAAGGGCCTTCCGAAGGCGCGCGCTGTAGGCCCGTGGCCTTGCGAAGGCAAGCACGCGATTGACCGGCGATCGGCCCCCGGTTAAGTTTCGTTTCGAAACGAAAGGGGCCATTTCATGCCGGGTGAACGAGAATATCGGGTCTGTACGCAGGATGAGATTGCGAGCCTCACCGGCCTCGAATTTCTTCAGGCGATGATCGGCAATCGCCTGCCCAGTCCGCCCTTCGCCCATACGTTGGGCTTTCGCCTGGTCGAGGTCGCGCCCGGGCTGGCGGTGTTCAAAGGCGACACCGGTCCGCACCTCTTCAATCCCTTAGGCAGTGTCCATGGCGGCTGGGCCTTGACCCTGATCGACAGCGCCACCGGCTGCGCCGTCCACTCGGAACTCCCGGCCGGCACTGGCTATACTACGGTGGAAACCAAGGCGAATTTCACCCGCGGCATTGCCGCCGACACCGGGGTGGTCCGCTGCGAAGGGCGCGTCGTTCACCGCGGCCGCAAGATCGCAACCGCCGAAGCGCGGCTCACCGGCCCGGACGGACGCCTCCTCGCGCACGGTACGTCCACGTTGATGATCCTGCCCCTGCGCGGCTAGCGCGGCGCCCTCTCGCCTTGCCTAATCGGCCAGCGCCATGTTAACCGCCGCGCCTTCCCGCACCGCTTGTTCAAGCGCCGGCCTCTCACCAGGTATATATCCATGTTCTCATCACCCGCTTACGCCCAAGCCGGCGCCGCATCTTCAGGGGCAGGGGCATTCATGTCCTTTGCGCCGCTTTTGCTCATTTTCGTGATCTTCTGGTTCCTGCTGATCAGGCCCCAGCAAAAGCGCAT
>DASWMM010000385.1:0-2381 GCA_036399755.1 Allosphingosinicella sp. | reverse complement strand
TTCCATGCTGATGCTCTTCGAACGATCGAAGTTAAGCTCCGGCATTTCGCTCCAATCGCCCTCGGCCGACCGAAGCGTCTGCGCCCCTGAAGGAACAGCCATTCCGAGCAGCGCGAGCGCTGTAAGCATCGCTTTCATGATCCAATCTCCCCGTGCTTGACCGTCCCGCGTGTTTCGCAGTTCAGTCGAGACGGATTGTGTAGCATGTAATTGCCCGGCCCCGCTACGCTCTCGCGGTGGCACGCCAGCTTTGCAGGGACACCGCCGGCAAGCTAAGGGCATCCCATGATCGACCCGCACTATATGCCCGGCTTCGGCAACCATTTCGCCACGGAGGCGGTGCCCGGCGCGCTTCCGGAGGGGCAGAATTCGCCTCAGCGGCCGGCGTTCGGGCTTTATGCCGAGCAATTGTCCGGCACCGCCTTCACCGCGCCGCGCCATGAGAACCGGCGATCCTGGCTGTACCGGATGCGGCCCTCCGCCGAGCATCCACCGTTTCGCGCTTTCGAAGGCGCGCCGGAGTTCAGCGCCGACGATCTGCTGACGCCGCTGCCGCCGAACCGGCTGCGCTGGAGCCCGCTCGGTTACCCTGAGGGCTCGGTCGATCTTATCGACTCGCTGGCCACGATGATGGCCAACGGCGGCCCGGAGGCGCTCTCCGGAGTCGCGGTGCACGTCTATCGCGCCACGGCGGATATGCAGCACCGCTGCTTCTTCAACGCCGATGGCGAGATGCTCTTCATCCCACAGGAAGGACGCCTGACCCTTTACACCGAGATGGGGCGCATCGACATCGCGCCGGGCGAAGTGGCGCTGGTGCCACGCGGCGTGCGCTTCCGCGCCGCGCTGCCCGACGGACGCGCTCGGGGCTATGTCGCCGAAAACCATGGCGCGCTGTTCCGGCTGCCGGACCTGGGCCCGATCGGCTCCAACGGGCTTGCCAACCCGCGCGATTTCCTGACGCCGGTCGCGCAATTTGAGGATGCCGAGGGCGAAGTCGAACTTGTCCAGAAGTACCTCGGCAAGCTGTGGACCACGACGCTCGATCACTCCCCACTCGATGTGGTCGCCTGGCACGGCAACCTCGCGCCCTGGAAATACGATCTGGCGCGGTTCAACACGATCAACACGGTGAGCTTCGACCACCCCGATCCGTCGATCTTCACCGTTCTCACCAGCCCGTCCGAAACGCCGGGCCGCGCCAATGCGGACTTCGTTATCTTCCCGCCGCGCTGGATGGTGGCCGAAGGCACGTTTCGCCCGCCCTGGTTCCACCGCAACGCGATGAGTGAGTGCATGGGGCTGATCGAAGGCGCCTACGACGCCAAGGCGGAGGGCTTCGCACCGGGCGCGATCAGCCTCCACAACCTCATGTCCGGCCACGGCCCCGACGTGGCGAGCTGGCACGCGGCGAGCGAGGCGGAACTGAAGCCCCACAAGATCGAAGGCACGATGGCCTTCATGGTGGAAAGCTGCTGGCCCTTCCGCCCGACGGCGTTCGCGATGGGCTCGGAATCGCTCCAAGCCGACTATGACGCGGCCTGGGGCGGTTTTCCGAAGGCGCGGCTGCCCTAGACCTTACTGCCAGAGGCGGGCGCGGGGGCGAACCGGCTCGGGCGGAGCAGCCGGTGCCGGTGCCCGGCCATCGCCGTAGCGGACGATCAGCGGGTCGATGCAGCCGTCCACCTCCCGGTACACCGTCAGGATGAGGTCGCCGGGTGGCAGCTCGCCGAGCTTGCGGCTCTCCGCCGGCTTCGGTGCCTCGGCCTGGTGCACTTCCGGCCGCTTGCAGCTGTCCTGCCGGAAGCGGCCCATCGGGGCTTCCGGCGATTTCCCCACCTCGAGACGCGCCGGATCGCGGGGCGCGGCGGCTGCTGGGAGGGCGGCAATAAGCAGGGGCAGCAGAAGGAGGCGCATGGCTGAACTCCCTTGAATCGACGGTCGCTTATACCAGCTTTTCCGCGGCAGCTGAAGCCCGGGGCCGGGAACCGCGGCCGATCGGCACAGTTACGCCTGCGCACCGAATAAAGGAGCATGTCTAATGCGTATGGGTATCAGCCTCGGCGGCCTTCTCCTCGTCATTCTCATCCTGTGGCTGCTTTTCGGGCGCGGCTGACGCGCGACCCTCTGGCGCCGACGGGCGCGCGCCGCTAGCTTTCCCCCATGGGGGAAGCTTCACGTAACGACACCGACGTGCTGATCGTCGGCGCGGGGCATAACGGCCTCGCCTGCGCCTTCTATCTGGCCGCCCGGGGTCTCAAGGTAACCATGCTCGAACGCCGCGGCGTGGTCGGCGGCGCGGCGGTGACCGAGGAATTCCATCCCGGTTTCCGTAATTCGACCGCAAGCTACACCGTGAGCCTGCTCCAGCCCAAGGTCAT